>DNGF01000104.1 GCA_003486665.1 Oscillospiraceae bacterium | reverse complement strand
AACGATGAGTTTTATTCAATCGAATTTGACGATGAACCTTACAGTGTCACTTACGGAATGCTTGCAAAAGCATATAACAAGGTAATTAGTCCGGTTTTGGGTCAAAAGCTCGGCGAGATGCTTGATTATATAAATACACACAATATTACTGTAGATAAGATTATTTCTGTAGGCGGTTTTTGCAATTTTTACTTAACGCAGGCACAAATTGAAGATGCCTTTGCAAGAGGAGCGGGTGATTCAAGATTTAGTGATGCTATTTCCGACAGGCGAGAATGCGAAAAGGCAATTTCGTATGGAGCGGCATTGATTGCCGAAGATATTATCAGCTTTAAGCATCTTTCGCCGTACTATCTCGGATTTGGAAAAGGCTCGGAAAAAGAATTGAAAAAGGCATATTACATAATAAAAAAGGGCGATGTAATTGATTGTGATAAGCCCGTGTTTGTAAAAAATGCGGATGGGACCGATACACTTTTTATTGCAAAAAAAATACCGCTGTTTGTTTTTAATCTTGATGATTCATGCGAAAAAGAAAGTGCATTATGGGGTGAACCCTTGGAAGAATATCAGAGGATGCTTGAACTTAGGCCTTTGGAAAGTGGGCAAAGATATAAATTAGGAATTTCTTTAGATAAATCAATGATTATTACATTACATAAACAAATTGTTGATGTGAATAACCCCAATGAGGTATATGAAGAAGGTCATGTACGCCTGAATGAAATTTATGCAATATTAGGCAACATGATAGAAGAGAGGAGAAATTGATATGAGTTTTGAAAAAACGAAGCAAAGTATTAGTAATCTTTCAGAAGTAGACGTAATATCACTTGATTTGCTGTTTGATATGCTGGTTTGCGTTTCACAGGATATTATGTCTTACAATAAATCATCAGATTTACGTAATACTCCCGTAGGCGATCAGAATGTAATGCTGAGAAAGATATATAATATAATGCAGTTAACATATTTGGCTTACGATTCAAATAGGGACGGAATTGACGAATTCATCCCATCAATTCGGGATTATTTTTTAGAGATGGCAAATCGGATAGAAGAAGCGAAATCTGCCGTTTCTGAGGTAAATGCTCAATTGGATAAAGTCGAAAAACAAAAGGAGAAGCTTGAATTAGAAAATGCGAAGTTAAAGGACATCGAAAAAAAACTTTCGGCTGTTGAAGATGAATGTATATCACTTCAGACTCAAATTGATAAGTTGTCTGATTTATCTCTTGAAGATAAGGAAAAAGAGAAAATTACGTTGGAAGCGGACTTGAAAGTGAGAACCGCTAAAGCAGAATCTCTGGATAATGATATTTCAAAACTTCATTTAAATATTGATGAGGTTCATAAAAGTATCGAAAATCTTGAAGATGCACTTGCATTATTAAAAGAAAGCTTTGATTCACTCAGCAAAAACAAAGAGGTTCTCGTTAAAGAAAAGGAAGAACTTGAAAAAAATAGTAATGTCGTTAAAATGGAAATTGAAGATTACAACAAATGGAAAGAAGAATTTACTTCAATAAGTGAACATCTTAAGGCAGAATATGATGAAAATCAGGCAAAAATTACCACGCTGATAAATGCTTGTAAGAGTGCTGTTTCAGAAACTTTTCTTCGTGAAAATCTTTTTAAATATCCTGATTCATCTGAAGCATTTTCTGTAGAGAATAATGCGGATTGCTGTGTCGCACAGGCGGATTTCAAGAATATTGAAGAGCTTAAGAATTGGTTTGAGAATATGGATAGAAGAATTAACGGATTAATAAACATATAC
Organism: Oscillospiraceae bacterium; assembly: GCA_003486665.1. Classification (GTDB taxonomy): domain Bacteria; phylum Bacillota; class Clostridia; order Oscillospirales; family Acutalibacteraceae; genus CAG-488. The sequence goes on along the minus strand of DNGF01000104.1, from coordinate 8,059 downwards.
GGAACCATGTACAAGACTTTAGTCGAACAATCAGAAAAAAATTTATAATCTATAGGGGGAAATTACGGTGGCTGATAAATGTATAGTTTGTTCAAGAGATGTCACGGCAAGCAAATGCTCGTATTGCGGATTTACCTCGGTTGAAACTCTTGATGAATATGGAGATAAAATTGAAGCAGAAAGAGCGAATCAATATAGAAAAGATGTTTTGAATAACATCACCGATTTTCATATACTCGCTCATACATACAGATGGGATTCTTCATCAGCAAAGGTTGAGTCGGGAAGAATCAAGGTTGATATTGCGGACGGTTCGGACTGCTTTAACAGAATTGCATGGTCGAAGAGTACCTTCGGACAGAATCTCGACGATACAAACGCTTTGCGCGAATTAACGGTTTCTTACCTTGTCGGCGGTAAGAAGAAAGATATAAAAATAAAGATAAAGCCGATTAAATGTGACGATTATTGGAAGTTCGGCGTTAAGATCAATAACGATCTTACGGTAAGCTTTTATCTCGGAACGGAGGAAAACAACTCCGTTGCCGGACCGTATGATCTCGATTTGTTGTAAGAGGTGAGTAATATGAAGAGGTGTCCTAACTGTAATGATTTTGCTTTATACGATGATAATATGACATCATGTCCGATCTGTGACGGTAAACTTGTTTCGTATAAGCGTTCCGGATCATCTTCCTCATTAAATTCATCCCGCGAACCTGTTCGTCCGAACAGCGCCGTACAGCAAACGTCCGATGAGGACAGAAATCCTGAATTTGAAACGATCAGAGGTTTTCGATACCATTACAGAGGAATTATAACCGAGATCGATCCTCATTCGAGGCTGCATTCACGATTTAAAAAATGGACTAATTCCATTTTTCGCGGTGAGCCGTATCAGTTAGGAAACACTTCTCATGACTCTGTCATTCGCATTGAGGAATTTCACAGCGGTCGTGTTGCGGGAAGAAAAAGAGATCTGATTTTTTTCGGAGATGTTGAAGGTCGATTTAAAATCGGCGATGATGTGAGTATTAGTGCAAAAAAACGCGGAGATCGCTATATTGTTACGCGAATGTACTTAAATGAAACGGAATCAGCTGTTCGTCCCGGATTTCAAATTCCGGCAATCGTTGTTGCAGGATTAACTTTGGCTGTCATTGCGTTGATTATTCTCTTGGTTTCCGGGATTATTAATTTTGTTTCATCAGGCACCTTTATTGCATTACTGGAGAGGGCAATAATAGTTATAGGGATTATTGCTGCTCTTTTGGGCTATATCAGAAGCAGATTCCGCAGACGATATTAAATTAAATTTCGAGGTGAGAGATATGGCAAACTTTTATACAGACAGATACAATCGCTTTCTTGAAAATGCAAGCAGTATTTATGACTACCTTTCCGGTAATTACATGAATTCTTATGAAGGTAAGCTTTTGGACTGCGGAGAATTTAATGATTCAATCGGTGCAATAAGGATTGTTCGCATCGCAAAGTTCAGAAAGATGGAAAACGATCAGGAAATGCTTAATGCTGTTCGTGAAAAAGTCGAGGGATATTTGTCTTCTCTTCACCAAAACAACTGTGCGGCTTGTATTTTTGCAATATCCGATAAACATGAAGTAAAATTGTTCTTTGCTTCCGAGGTTATAGACTCAACTTCTTTCGATTCTGTCTTAAAAAATACTGTGCCGGATATTAAGACGGATAATGCTTTTGTCCCTGCCGTTGATTTGCGAAGGCTTGCATCATTCGGCGGCGTGGTTACCGGTGTTTTTAATCTTGAGAGAAATGTTGTTGACGATCTTTTAAATTATATAAAAGATAAAGAAACAGTTATTGCCCTTATTGCTAAACCGATTGCGAGAAGCAGCACAGACGAATTTTGTTATTCATTGGCTGACGTTTATGATATGTCCGGCTCTTTTGAAAATGTCAGCGACGGTTTCGGCATTTCGTCAAAAATAAGTGTTTCTCGTCAATTCCCCGGATTGAATATCCTTAAGGACTACATAAAAAAGCAGTATGACAGAATAAATCGGAATCAATCCGATCTCTGGGAGTCCTGCATTTGGTTTGGAAGCTCGGAAAAAGGCACCGCCGAGGATTTGGGCGGAAAGATTGCCGGACTTTTGAAATCTGCAGGCGATTCATCAGTTGAAAAAGGAAGATATTACCTTACAACAGATAATCCGCTTAATAACGGACGCTTAGCCATTTCGAATGCGCGCTATGACCGTCTTGATTATAATTTACCGTCAAGTCTGATCAAAGGATCCTTAAAAAGCTATGTTACGACGAGCGAGCTTGCGAGTATGTTCCAGTTGCCGACAAGAAGCTTTAACGGAATAAATGTCGTCAATGTGCAGAGAACAGCAAATGATATTGAGTTGTTTGATATATTTGCTCCGACAGTACACGGCAACACGTTTTCAGTTGGTAAGATATGCGGTTCGGGTCAGGATTTTTGCTTATCTATTGACGATTTTACTCAGCACGCATTGGTTACCGGTGGTACGGGAAGCGGAAAGACGAATACGGTTAAAACATTACTTGAGAGTATATATCGTTATAGGATACCGTTTTGCGTTATTGAGCCGTCAAAAAAAGAGTACTGGAATATGGTAGGTTCGATAAAAAATCTTAAAATCTATTCCGGCGGATATGATGCCCGTAAATTAAAACTTAACCCGCTTGAACCCGAAGACGGTATTATTATCGGAAACCATATTGATGATGTAATGTACGCTTTGTCCGGCGCTTTTGAGATGGAGGAGCCGACGAGGCTTACACTTGACGGCTTGATTAAATATACTTATCGTAAGTTCGGCTGGAATCTTGATGAAATTGCACGCAGACAGGAAAAGCGTTATCCGACTTTAAAGAATGTTTTGGACAACCTCGAAGAATATTCAGAAATCGGAATTCGATCCGGCAGAGAGGTCACGGCAAACATTGAGGGTTCGATTATCAGACGACTTGAATCTTTGATTAACGGTATTACCGGAAATGTTATAAATGTAGACTGCGGAATTTCAGGACAGGAATTATGCAGCGGTCCGGTATTGATTGAACTTGATGATTTTTCGTTGGATGTTAAGCCTTTCATAACAAATTTGCTTTTGATTAAAATGAACCAGTTCCTCAGACAGGGCGATTCTTCGAGAGGAAAGCTGAAAAATTTAATCGTCCTTGAAGAGGCTCACAACGTTATTCCTAAAATGAGTCTGAACGGTATAAGAACAGCGAGAGATATATCAAGCGAATACTTCAGCAATATGCTTTCGCAAATCCGAGATTACGGTACGGGCTTGATTATCGCCGATCAGGGCGCATCGCAGATAAATGAAACGACAGTAGCCAATACAAAGATAAAAATTATGCACGCTGTAACGCGAGTGGAAGACGCGGATGCCGAGGCTTTTGCGCTCAGACTGAACAGAATTCAGAAAGAACGCCTTCCCGAACTTAGTACGGGTGAAGCGCTTATTTCTGTCAGAGGGCAGGAGAGTGTCTGCAAGGTTAAAATCCGAAAAAATACTATTTCTAATATTAATAATTACGCGTGTGTTTTTTGCAGAAACAGTCGTTTCTGTGAAATTGATGAGGTGATTGACAGGCTTAGGAGAAGCACCAGAGGTGAATTTCTGCTTTCAAATGTTTACCGTAACAGATTAGATGGAGCTGAAATAAGAAAATTAACAAATGAATACTTTAATTTTATAAAATTGTCCGATAATTTGAAACTTTGTGCGTTTGGATATATGATGGCAAACATCAATATTCCATGCGGAGAACGCGAGAAAAGGTGTATTATTTTCCGCTATTTAGAACAATGAGGTGATTTATATGGATGAATGCGGAAGCGATTATGCAGGTACATCAACTGCGGAAAGCACTTCCACGGCAGAAACATCTTCTTCAACAGGTGTTGAAACGGGGAATACATCAACATCTTTTTCCGAAACCACATCAAACATGGATTTTGGAAGCTCAGGTGCTTCGGAGAGCTATGAAAGCAACGGGGGATCAAATATTGTTGAAACAAGCCCGTGCGCTTCTAAGGAGCTGGCTGAAACGGCACATACCGAAACTAAGCAGAGTATGATTACCGAATACGGTATGTATATGTCGAATGATCAGCTCGAAATGCTTAAATCGGATGAAACAAAGGAACATTTGAATGTAATGTCGAGTGAAACGTACATAGAAACCTTTCCCAAGGCTGATCTTAACGTTATAGGACATTGTGATTCCGAGGGAAATATCTATATGAAAGACATTTCACCGGAGGTTGTTGAACACGTTTCAACACATGAAACCATTCATCTCTGCGCGAACAGAGAGAGCTACACTGCCGAAGACGGAACCAAGGTTGTTGTGAGCGGACTTAGAGAAAGCCGTGTAAGCGAGAACGGTTCGATTAAAGACATGAATCGCGGTGCAAATGAAGGCTTTACAGAGCTTTATACCATGCGCGAACTTGAAAACAGAGAAAAAACAGAATCTGCTTATTCAATTAAAGCGTATTCAGAGTCAAGACAGTGGGCGGAACGTATTGAACAGCTTGTCGGTTCTGATAAAACTGCTGCAGCATATTTCGGCAATGAGCGCGAGGCTATGGAAAAGGAATTCAATCGTTTAAACGATAATAATTCTTCCGCGTGGGAAAGTTTTTCCAAGGATATTGACACTTTGGAATACAGCAAAAATCCTAAGGAAATGGATGAAGCCAGAAGCCGCTTAGCAAAACAGTATAATACGATGGTGTGCAATAAATACAAGTCTTAAGAGGTGATACATATGAAAATCGAAACAATAATTATTAATTGCCTGAAAAAGAATATAAACGGAATAAATGAAAGTGACGCTTTTTTTGACGGTATTTCCGAGTATGCAAGTGATAACAGTATGGATTCTTTTATCAAAGATGATCAGCCGATTGAAGCGACCGAGTTCGTTGTATCATCATTCATGCAGCCTTTTTACAGTATGCCTGCCGAAAAGGTAAATTCGTTCTTCAAAAACTATTCTCTGATAAAGAACTTTAATCTTCTCTCAAACGAGGTTTTCGGCTTAGCTTGTGAGAAGTATAAGCATGGAAACGCAACAGTACCCGCTGATCTTGAAGAGAGAATAAACCTTTGTATATCAAAGATATATTTAAACAAGGAGCTTGAAAAGCTTTATATGATGGAAATCTCCGATGTAATAATGGATATTGACTTTGTTAAAGGAAAAACCGATAAACTGAGTTTACGATTGGCGAGGACGGTAAGATAAATGGAACAGACAGTCCGCATACACAACTTAATAAAAAGCACCAAGGTTTTGGGACCCGGCAACAGAGCAGCAATTTGGTTTCAGGGGTGTATGCGGAATTGTCCCGGATGTATGTCACCGGACAGCCGAACGCTTACGGCCGGAACGGTTATTCCGGTTGAAAAGCTGGTTAAATTCTTTTTATCTCTTAACGATATCGAAGGAATTACAATAAGCGGCGGAGAACCCTTTTTACAGATTGACGCGTTATACGCTTTGGTAAAATCTATTAAGAAAAACTCAAATCTGTCCGTAATAATTTATACGGGATTTACACTTAATGAATTGCAAAAAATGGATAATGAAGAGGTTAATGAGCTTCTCAATGAGATGGTTGATATTTTAATTGACGGAGAATATGTGGACGAGCTTAATGACGGCGTTGCGCTCAGGGGTTCATCAAATCAAAAGGTTAATTTTCTTTCCGACAGATACAAGAACTGCGCTGATATGTATTCTTCAAAAAATAGAAATGCAGAGATTATGATATCAGATAAAGAATTATTCTTTGTGGGTATTCCCGAAAAAGATACGCTGCGGACCTGGTTAAATACAACAGATTTTTTTAAGGAAATACCGCACAACTGAGGTATGCGGATTGCGTATTTTGTGGGTTTGCTATGGTAACGAAAAGAGTTGCCGCTCAACGTGACGGTGACGGATTCAAGTAAGGTGTTCGCTTCTATTTGTGCGGTATTGCCTAAAAACGGAGGAATAAATTATGTACTGCTTAAAATGCGGAGAAGAAATATATTTATATTCTGAGAAATGCCCTTTTTGCGGCATGGATTTAAACAGCGGAGAAATCTCCTCCATATGGGAAATTAACGATTGCAACCTTATCGGTTATGATGAGCCCGCTGTTCTTTTATACAGAATTAAAAGCATTGATAAGATTATTGAAGATATCGAAAGGTTGAAGAAAACGGACAGTCAGGTAAAGCTGTTCAAAACAGGTGAATATAAAGGAGAGCTAAAAAACGGAAAGCGAAACGGTTTTGGAATTCAATATGACAAATCCGGTGCAATTGTTTATGCCGGTAATTGGCTCGACGGTTGCAGGCATGGCTTCGGAAGAATATATAATCATAAACGTGAATGTGAATATGAAGGTTATTTCAAGAACGGAGAACGCCACGGAAGAGGCAAAGTCTTTCACTGTGACGGAACTTGTGAAGTAACAATTTGGGATTGCGGAAGGCAAATAAAAAAACGGATAAACAGAAGAAAAAAACGGCGGAAAGAGTTGAATCAACTTAGATCAAAGAGAGAACTCGAAGAACAGGGGACAGTTACATGATCAATAAGCCCTGAATACGGTGTAATTTGACGGTGTCAACGGGAAAGTTCTCATGCCTGACGGAAGTATGGCAGAATCAAAATGGATGAACGGAAAAATAGTAGATTAACTTTGACGATATAAGAAAGGGATTTTTATGGCAGGATGTATTTATTGCGGAAAAACGGGAAAAAAGCTCTGCGATGATTGCACAATCAAGATAAAGAAAGAGGCTTTACGGTTTCTGTTTCCTTTGAGTGACAGTGACATTTCAGATATATCGGTAATCTGTACGCAAAAGGCTACGCCCAGAAAAGCGGTGTGGAATGTTTCTTCGGACGCGGCAAATCCTTTCGGCAGTGCTAAATCGCCGAAAGAAGATAACGGAATTTCAAAAACTTTTACTTCGGAAGTATCCGTCAGCCCTTCTGACGATTCAGTAAGTGCCAAGCCTCAGTCCGATGAACAATATCCGCTGCTTAAATTCCCTATCGGAAATTATAACGGTAAGGGCAAGTTCGTGTTTCCAAGCGGTGATGAGTTTGAGGGCGATTTTGCTGATGGCGTTCCTAATGGAAAGGGTACCTACAAATTTTCAAACGGCGACGTTTATGTTGGTGACTTCAAGAACGGAAAAAGGGATGGCTTCGGTATTTGGCACCAAAGGGACGGTATTGTTATTTATGTTGGAATGTGGGAAAAGGATAAGATTCGCGGTAAAGGGCGTCTTTATAAAAATGGAAAACTTATCTATAGCAATGTACTTTGATTTCAATGTGAAAATATTTTTTAGACTTTAAACTTATTTATATAACGTAATGACGATTCAAAACCGGGAGGGGATTTGTTATGGCAGGATGTATTTATTGCGGAAAAACGGGAAAAAAGCTCTGCGACAGCTGTGCCGAAAGGTTTAAAAAGAGGAATTTGCAATTTTTATTCCCTTTGAGCAACAGTGATGTTTCGGCAATTTCAGCAATCTGCAAGCCGAAGCCTGAACCGAAGAAAGCAGTATGGACCGCTTCGTCCGATACTGCAAATAAAAATACTGCAGCAAAAACCTACACGTCGGTTAAGCAGCCGAAAGTTACCGCTTCCAAACCGACCTCCGGAGGTTCGGTAGTTTCGCCGCGCAATAATGATGTTCAGTATGAAGGTCCGTACCGCCTGCTCAAGGACCCTATCGGAAATTATACCGGTAAGGGTAAATATACTTTTACAGACGGCGAAATATACAAGGGCGATTTTGTTGATGGTAAGCGCACCGGAAGAGGAAAGCTTGAATTCTCAAACGGCGATATATACGAGGGCGATTTTGTTGATGGTAAGTGTGTTGGAAAAGGGAAATACATATGGGCAAACGGAAATGTATATGAGGGGAATTATTTAGATAATAACTTTAATGGCAAAGGAAAACTTATTTGGAAAAATGGCGATATATACGAGGGCGATTTTGTT
>DNGF01000021.1 GCA_003486665.1 Oscillospiraceae bacterium | reverse complement strand
TGTGGTTTTTCAGTGCCCTTGTGTATCCGGGCTTTCAGGGCTTTTCCAGTTCAGTAAAATATACCCATGTGGAATTTTATATTTAAAATATAAACCGGTTAATAATTGAATGTTAATTCCGACAGTATTCGTTTTAGCCTTTAGCCTTTTTAGTTTTTATTATTGTAAAAGCAACCATGATCACAACGCCGATGAGAAAGAAAACAATGCTGAAATCGGGAAGTGCCATTGCGTGCTGCGGAACCTTGAGCTGAGTCGGACCGATAACAATTGCGTAATATGAGCCGAGCATCATGCCGATAATTGAATAAACACACGCGCCGCGGTACTTATCAAGCAGCTTTTGGATAAGCCTTATGAAAAGCAGTACACCGATTATTATACCGAGCCCGACACCGATAATTATTTTCAGTCCGCTAAAATTAAATGTAATAAGATCCTTTACAGCATTGATGAGCGGCAAATAAATTCCAAAGCACATCAGCATTGTTGAACCGGAAATTCCGGGAAGAACCATTGCAGTAATAGCAACGGAGCCTGCGATAACGCAAATCAAAAATCCAAGTACGGTTGAGTTGCTTGCAACTGCCGAGGAAAGCTTGAGTGAGGAGAGAAAAACAACCGCTGCGGCACCTAAAAACAGATGGACAATATTTTTATAGTTGCCTGAAAGCACTTTATTCTCCTCTTTAATTATAATCGGAAACGACGCTGTGATAAAGCCGATGAAAAGCGAGCTTATTTTATAATTTTCCTTTGTAAAAAAGGATGAGAGCAATAAGACAGAAATGCCCATTCCGCAAATCCAGCCGATTGGTTTCGGATTGACTTTTTTATTTTCCTATGATATATTGAATTAAAAGCCGTAATTGCTTTAAAATCAAGCAAATAAAATTTGGCAAAACATGGTGGATGGCTGACGATAAAAATATTTTGGTTAAATAAACCGGTGTATGGCATATAACAATCATATTCTCAAAGGCAAGCCGATTGATTTTTCTGCACCGAATTTCGGAAGGCTTCAACTGACCAGGGAACAAATTCAAAAGGCGGTTAATGAAATTTTTAGGACCGAAAACCTTACCATAGCAATTAAGGGAAATAAGAAAGTGATAAATTGTGAGGCTCTTCAAAAAATAATTAAAGAACTTGATTGACAGAAGTATGTCAGTCAAGTTCTTTAAATTTATAAGATTACTTAAATGTGTATTTCATTATCTCAGGATGGCAGAGGGAGCCTCTTTTCTTGCAGGTTGAGCAGTAGACGGCAATGTTCGGAGAATCCTCCCATCTCATCCTTTCCCATCCGCAGTGGACGTAATAGTCAGGCTCCTTGGCACAAGCCCAAATTTCTTTAATGCCGCGTTTTTTTGCTTCGTCAAAAACTACAGACTGCATAATTCTTCCGTAGCCCTTAGCTTGAACATCATTACTGACGGCAAGATCGCCGAGAGAATATGCACCGCCGCGAAGTTCAAGCGTTACCGCCGCCATAAGCTTACCGGTAAGCATGTTGTCCATACGCCACATTTTTATTACTCTGTCGGGCATACGTTCTTCGATATTGACGCCCATCCCGCTTTCATGAAAAAGCGTTGAAAGCGACAAGAAGTCCTCTGTTTCTCTGATGATATAATCTTTCATAAAATTCCTCATATCAAAATTATTCTTATACAATTGTATCAAATAAAATAATTTAGTCAATAGGGGACAATGAAAAATTGTAAAAAAAGAAAACGGATAAAATTAAAGTAAATACCGAGGATGTTATAAATCTTTTGGTAATAAAATTGGGGCTTAGATACGGGTTTTGCTGTACGAGGAGAATTTGTTGAGTATTTCTACCTCTTTATCCTGAGAGGTTCTATATACAAGGGCAAGATTTGCAAAACCGTCTTTATCAAATCCGATAAGGACGCCTGAATCGGATTCCTTTTCGTTGTAGATTATTTTCTTTGTTACATTTCGGATGGAAGCGTTTCCCGCAAAGCGTTCCAGTGCCGATGAGGAACTGCCGGACGAGTAAAAAGAACCGTAAGAATTATATGTTTCATCGGACGAATTATCGGGCATTCCGTAAGCATTCAGAACGTCATTATAGGTGCTTTCACCAAGCTTAATTCCCTTTGAAAGCTTACAAAATCCCGGTTTTGTTTCTTTTTCAGAGCTTGGGGAATACTGATAACCGACGACAACGAGAAGGCAGTCGCGCGCCTCTAAGTCAATATTTGCGGGATTATATAAAAGTACGACAATACTTTCTCCCTTGTCATTTTTTAAATCATATGTTTCATAGTCTTTTGACTCAACAAGTTCATATTCCTTTTGCTTGCCATCCTCGAAGAACCAACCCTTTTTAGTAAAGGAATTCAGTGTGGTAGGCAATCTGTATACGGTTCCGTCAAGCTTAATTTCACAGTCGCGTATATCTCGGCTGCATGAATTATGACTGATTATAGCACCAATTGTTCCGGCAACAATAGCAACTGCCAAAATAATCGCAATGATGCGAATATATTTTTTAGAAAAAATGTTTTTAATTTTGTCCTTTAATGACTTGTTTTCCGCAATTTCAAAAACCACTTCATTCTCGGTCTGCGGTTCGGTTATTTCCTCGGCAACATCGGTTGATTCCGGAATTTCCTGCTCAATCTCTTCGTGTTCGGTTTCATTAACGACCTTTTCTTTATCACTCATATAAACACTCTCCTCAATTATAACCGTATGGTTATATGTCGGGAGGATTATAACATAATAATGTTAATATGTCAATAACTGTTTGGTTATATGAGGTGACTGTATTGGCGTATTACAGAAGAATAAGGGATTTGCGTGAGGATTCGGATCTTACCCAGAAAACGGTTTCGGATTATTTGAAAATGAAACAGCCTCAATACAGCAGGTATGAGAACGGATACCGTGATATACCCACAGATGTGCTGATTGCCTTGGCTAAGCTGTATAATACGACTACAGATTATATTTTAGAGCTGACGGACAAAAGAACAAAGTAAGGGACTGCCGCTTTTTTAGCGCAGTCCCTTTAAAGTAGTATTTTTTTATTCCGTCACGGCGAACTGACTGTTGTAGAGGTCGTAGTAGAAGCCGTGCTTCTCAAGCAGCTGTTCGTGCGTACCTTGCTCAATAATCTGACCCTTGTTCATAACAAGAATGATGTCCGATTCACGAATCGTCGAAAGTCGGTGGGCAACGACAAAGCACGTTCTGCCCTTCATCATTCGGGCAAAGGTTTTTTGAATTCTTATTTCGGTGTGGCTGTCGATTGAAGATGTTGCTTCGTCAAGAATGAGCATCGGCGGCAGATTGAGCAAAACTCTCGTTATGCAAAGCAGCTGCTTCTGTCCCTGTGAAAGTGAGCCGCCGTTTTCGCCGAGTACGGTGTCATAGCCATCGGGCAAACGCTTTATAAAGCTGTGAGCATGAGTAAGCTTTGCGGCGGCAATGATTTCCTCGTCGGTTGCATCGGGATTCGAATATGCAATGTTTTCTCTGACCGTGCCGGACTTAAGCCATGTTTCCTGGAGAACCATTCCGAAGTTCTTGCGTAGTGATTTTCTCGTAAAGTCCATTGAGTTTTCGCCGTCAACCTTGATCATGCCGCTGTCCGGATCATAGAAACGCATAAGCAGGTTGATAAGCGTACTCTTGCCGCAGCCGGTCGGACCGACAATTGCAACACGCTGACCCGGCTTCGCGCTGATGCTGAGGTTCTTGATAAGCTCTCTGCTCTTGTCATATGAGAAGCAGACATTTTCAAACTCAACCTCGCCGCTTGCCTTTTCAAGCTCCTTGGCATTGCGGCAATCGGGAACCTGCTCCTTTTCATCAATCAGCTCAAACACTCTTGCCGCCGAAGCAAGGGCATTCTGAAGCTCTGTGACAACGCCCGAAATTTCATTAAACGGCTTTGTGTACTGTGTGGCATAGCTGAGGAAGCAGCTCAGCTGACCGACCGTGAGTCTGCCTGCAATTGCAGAGAGCGCGCCGAATGCGCCTACACCGGCATAAACTATAGCATTGATAAGCCTTGTCGATGGGTTGACCATTGAGGAGAAGAACGATGCCTTAAGGCTGTATCTTGTAAGCCTGTCATTTATTTCATCAAATTTTTCCTCTGATGCTTCTTCTCGTCCGAATGCTTTAACGAGCTTTTGGTTGCCGACCATTTCGTTAATATGGGTTGTTATCTCGCCTCTTGTTTCTGACTGCTTTTGAAACATGGAGTATGTTCTTTTGGCAATGAAAGAAGCAACAAAAAGCGAAACGGGAGTAAGCAGAACAACAATAAGAGCAATTTTCACATTGACAGAGAACATGAAAATCAATGTGCCGAGTATTGTGATAACTCCGGTAAAAAACTGCGTAAAGCCCATCAGCAGACCGTCGGAAAGCTGATCAATATCTGTGATAATTCTGCTGACTATATCGCCGTGTTCGTGAGAGTCGATGTATGATATGTCAAGATTCTGCAAATGGCGGAACGCCTGAACGCGCAGATCCTTGACAACACGGTAGGTTATGCGATTATTAATGAGGTTCATTAACCACTGAGCCAAGGCGGTTATACCGATTATTATACCGGTTTTAACAAGAATAACGATAATTCCCTCAATGTCTACCTTACCTTTGCCGAGAGCAAGGTCAACCGCATTTCCGAAAAGTATCGGCGCATAAAGCTGAGTTGCAACGACAACGATTGCCAATAAAAGAGAAAGAAGCACAAGAAATTTGTATTTTTCAATAAGCTTCAGCAGACGGCGAAATGTTCCTTTATGATTTTTCTTCATTTATACCGCCTCCTTACTTGAAAGCTGGGATTCGCAAATTTCCCTGTATTCCTCGCAGTTTTCAAAAAGCTCGTCATGCTTGCCGATTCCGCAAACCTTGCCGTCGTCAAGAACAATTATCATATCGGCGTTTTTGATTGTCGAAAAACGCTGAGAAACAATGAAAACGGTCATATTGTCCGTATCTGTTTTTATTGCACGGCGAAGTGCCGCATCCGTAGCAAAGTCAAGGGCGGACGAGCTGTCGTCAAGAATAAGAATTTCGGGCTTTCTGACAAGCGCTCTTGCAATTGTCAGTCGCTGAATCTGACCGCCGGAAAGGTTTTTGCCGCCTTGAAGAATTTTGCTGTCAAGTCCGTCCTTTTCATTGACGAAATCAAGAGCCTGAGCGGTTTTAAGGGCAGCCTTAATTTCTTCATCGGTTGCATCGGGTTTACCCCATCTCATGTTGTCGCGCACGGTTCCGCTTACAAGCGCAGCCTTCTGCGGAACAACGCCTATAAGCTTGCGAAGCTCATCAACGTTATAGTTGCGGACATCGGTTCCGTTTACCTTGAGCGAGCCGCCGCTTACATCATAAAATCGCGGAATGAGGTTGATAAGCGTTGTTTTACCGGAACCCGTTGCTCCGATTATGCCGACCGTTGCTCCTCGCGGTACGCTCAGCGTGAGAGAATCAAGCGACTTTTCCTTGGATCCTGCATAAGTTGCGCTTACATGGTCAAAAACAACCGAAGCGTCACTGCTTGCCTTAACCCCGTTTCCGTCATTGATTGACGGTTTCATCTTGAACACAGCATTGATTCGGTTTCCGCACGCAACGGATTTTGTGAGATTTATTATGAGATT
>DNGF01000219.1 GCA_003486665.1 Oscillospiraceae bacterium | reverse complement strand
CTTACTACACTATACACATTGCACGTCCGCCAAAATCAGCAGAAATTACAGGCGGACGACCGATGGTCGCCCCTACAAGCAGTATTTAAGTTAAATCTAAAATTTTAACCCCTCCGTCTTCGGCGCAGATCGCCGAAGCAAGACGGTGTCGCATGAGCGGCGGAGTGGATAAAGACAGATTAAAATTGATAGCAATGATAAAAAGGGGGGATATTTATGACCGCAAAAGAGGCAGTTGCAAAGAGAATATTACAGCTTTGCGACGAAAGAAATATTGCTGTCAATGCGTTGGCGAATATTTCAGGTGTATCTCCCTCAACGGTTTACAGTATGCTCAATGAGAAAAGCCGAAATCCAGGGGTCGTTTCCCTGCAAAAGCTGTGCGACGGGTTGGATATCACCTTGCGTCAGTTCTTTGACAGTGAGCTTTTTGATGGTCTTGAACAGGAAATTAAATAATGTTTCGGCGGCGCAGGTTTCCTGCGCCGTTATATTTTGACGACATTTTCATTGCAACAATATGAATTGTATTGTATAATATTAACGGTTGCGATGGCTGTCGCATTAAAGCATTTTCCCTTTAATGCGGCAGTCATTTTCTTTGTGTAAAAATTTTTAAAAAAATTTATGTCACAAACCCGGTTTTTGCTGACTACTAAATGAAGGACAAAATAAAGGAGGGTTGCACATGGACGTTGACGAACGTTTGCCGGCAAACAATACCGTCGGCGATTGCTATGAAAAATACTATCAAAGCATCTATAAATATTGCCGTGTGCGGCTCGGTGAATTTTCACAGCACGCCGAGGACTGTGTGCAGGATGCCTTCTTAGTTCTTCATAATAAGCTGACGGACGGAGAAACGGTCGAACAGCCGAGAGCGTTCCTATACAGAACGGCTGATAACTTCGTCAAACGGACGGTTGAGAGCTGCCGAAAGCAGCAAAGCCGAACGGTCGATATTGACGAAGCAGCGGAAAAAATCGCCGCACCGCCCGACAGTGTACCCGATGATTTCGATTATGATGAATGCGCACGGCTTTTGATCGAGATGCTGACGGTTGAAGAAAGAGTTCTTTATGAATTGAAATACACCGAGAGAAAATCATTAAAGGAAATTTCCGAAATTCTGAATATTACGCCGACTGCAACGGCAAAGCGTGTTTCACGACTGCGCGGTCGGATAAAAGATTTGATAAAAACCTACGGTATAACATGAAATGAGGTGAGAAACCGTGAATGATCTTAGGGTTACAAAAGAAATACTTAACAGCATATATGACAATGCAGGATTTAGGGCAGAGGTTGCAGAGTTCATTAACTCGCTTATTGACGAGGAGCTTTTGAAGGACGAGCCGAATTGTGATTTTATTGATGAATGTATCAATACGCTTGACGAGCTTGAAAATAAAAATTATGCAAAGGTCATTCCGTTCGTGAAGAAGAACGCGGGAAAAACGGTAAGACAAAGGCTTGTTTCAATAGCGGCGGCTTGCGCGATACTCGCAGCGATAAGCTTCGGCGCTGTGGCGGTCAGCCATACAATAGAGCAAAAACGCGAAGCAAAAACAACGACTGCCGCACAGATAACGACCGAGAACACGACCGCAGAGCGGACAACGACGACCGAAGCGGTAACAACTGCAACAAAGCCGACAACGCAGGCGGCAATGCCGACGGGAATAAGGCTCAGGTTCGGCGATGGCTTCAAGGACGAATACTACATCGGCGAAAAGCTTGACACGGCGGGCATAACGGCGATAGTCAGCTACACCGACGGCACCGAAAGAAATGTTCCGCTTGCCGATTGCAGGATCACGACTGATGACGGCTTTGGCACAAAGGAACGCTATGAAACGGTAAAGGTAAGCTGCGGCGATGCTTCGGAAACATTCAGGGTAAGGGTGCTTCGCAGGGAGGACACCAAGGTACTCAATTCTGTTTATGCCTCGTTCCCCGAAGACTTCGACTTCACGGCGGAGGATTTGGACAATATAGACCTCAGCGGCATGGAGGTCTATGCGGTTTACAGCGACAGGAGTGAGAAGAAGCTCACCGGCGGAGAATACACAATCAAAACAGAGAAGCTTCCAAACGGGACAGCTTTTATAACAATCACCTACGAGGGAGTTTACACGACCTTCGGAATTAAGGAGGACACGAAATGAAGAAAACACTTTCTAAATTTTTATCTGTAATGCTTGCCGTTATATCGGTGATAACCATAGCGTTGGTTGCTCAGTCTGCAATGGCATTTGATTTCAGCGACCAAACGACTGAGGATTTTCGCTATAATTACGGTTATGACGGAAAGCTTAGAATTCTCGAATATTTGAATGATGAGGAAATCGTAACGATCCCGAATGAGATTGACGGAGTTCCCGTTTCTAAAATCGAAAAGGACGCATTTATCAATAAAAATGCACGCAAGATAATTTTTTCGGAAAATATGCGTGAGATAACAAGAGGAGCTTTTATTGACTGTCCTAATCTTGAGGAAATCGTTTTCAATGACGGTTTTGAATCAATATCATATAAAGCGTTTAAAAATTGCCCCTCTATAAAGACGGTTCATTTCCCGAAAAGCTGTTATAGTTATTCGTCTATCTCTTTCTTCAACTGTAAAGGTATCAAAAAATACATTATAGACAATACAACATCGGGAACATTGCTGTGTGAATTTTATGTGAGCGATGAAACAGTATTTATGCTCAAGGATTGGCCGGAAATTGATCTGTATTGTGCAATTGCAAACAGCGGTCATTATTACAGCGGACAGGAAAACGGATACTATATTTTCAAGAGCAGGGGAGCGCAGGAGGAGTATTCGTCGGGTTATTTCACCTATACGCTTGACGGGGATAATAATACGGAAATAACAGGCTATACGGGACCCGCGGATGATCCTCTTCTGGATATTCCTGAGGAGCTTGATTCCCACAAGGTCGTAAGCATCGGGGCTAAGGCTTTTGAA
>DNGF01000125.1:846-3424 GCA_003486665.1 Oscillospiraceae bacterium | reverse complement strand
TCGCACGGCGTTGAGGTCGTAGGCACGGACTACAACAAGGATCTTGTTGCCACGCTCAATGCAGGTAAAACCACATTCAAGGAAAAAGGTCTTGACGAGCTTTTCACAGCGGCTGTAAGCAAGGGAATAAAGTTTACAACGGAATATCAGGTTACTGATACATATATCGTATCGGTGCCGACTCCGTATGACAAATTCAGCAAGAAGGTTGACGCCTGCTACGTCATTTCCGCGGTCAAGGGGGTCATGAAGGTTTGCCCGAAAGGCGCGACTGTCGTTGTTGAATCGACTGTATCTCCCGGAACGATTGATAAATACGTTCGCCCCGTCATTGAGGAGAACGGTTTCGTTATCGGCAAGGACATCAATCTTGTTCACGCACCCGAACGCATTATTCCCGGCAACATGGTTTATGAGCTTCTTCATAACAACAGAACCATCGGCGCAGACGACAAGGCGATCGGTGAGAAAATCAAGGAGCTGTACGCTTCGTTCTGCCAGGGCGAGATCGTTGTTACCGATATCCGCACCGCTGAGATGACAAAGGTTGTCGAGAACACATTCCGCGCGGTCAATATTGCGTTTGCAAACGAGCTTGCAAAGATCTGCCGCCATGATAATATGGATGTTTACGAGATCATCAAGATCTGTAATATGCACCCCCGTGTTAATATTCTTCAGCCCGGTCCCGGAGTCGGCGGTCACTGCATTTCCGTTGACCCGTGGTTCCTTGTCGGCGACTATCCGAGCCTCACGAAGATAATCGGCGAGTCGATGAAGACGAATGACAGTATGCCGGATTATGTTCTTAACAGAATTCACGAAATCATGAAAGAGAATAACATTACGGATATTTCAAGGGTAGGACTTTACGGCCTTTCATACAAGGAGAATGTTGACGATCCGCGAGAGTCGCCCACAATTCAGCTTATCGAGAGCCAACAGAGGCATCTTGCCGAGCCGATCAAGTCGTATGACCCGTATTTTGAAAAGGATCTTGTACCGAATCAGTATCATGATTTTGACAAATTCCTTGAGGATACCGACCTTGTTGTAATTATGGTCAGCCACAACCAGATCAAGGAGAATATGGACAGGCTTAAGGATAAGATCGTCTTCGACACGCGCAAGT
Organism: Oscillospiraceae bacterium; assembly: GCA_003486665.1. GTDB lineage: Bacteria > Bacillota > Clostridia > Oscillospirales > Acutalibacteraceae > CAG-488. Next base: position 2,292 of record DNGF01000125.1, on the reverse strand, counting down.
GCTGTGATCTGCCGGGAACATACAGACTGTAAGCCGAAAGGATTTTGATTGATATGAAAAAGATAATGCTCGTTTTCGGAACACGTCCGGAGGCTATAAAAATGTGTCCGCTTGTCAACGAACTCAAGTCGAGAGAGAGCCTTGAAACGATTGTCTGCGTCACGGGTCAGCACCGTCAGATGCTCGATCAGGTGCTTGAGGCATTCGGTGTTACCCCCGACTATGATCTTTCGGTAATGAAGGACAAGCAGACGCTCTTCGACATCACGACTAATATTCTCAATCGCATAAAGACTGTTCTTGAAGAGGTTAAGCCCGACGTTGTTCTGGTTCACGGCGATACATCGACAACGTTTGTAACTGCGCTGGCGTGCTTTTATCTTCAGATCCCTGTCGGTCACGTTGAGGCAGGACTCAGAACCTACAACATCTATTCCCCGTATCCGGAGGAATTCAACCGTCAGGCTGTCAGCATTATTTCACAGTATAACTTTGCGCCGACCGAGCTTTCAAAGCAGAATCTGCTCAAAGAGGGCAAGAACGCCGAAACGATATTTGTTACGGGAAATACAGCCATTGACGCGCTTAAAACAACGGTTCGTGAGGATTACAGCCATCCTGAGCTTGACTGGGCAAACGGCAGCAAGCTTATAGTTATCACGGCTCACAGACGCGAAAATCTCGGCGAACCAATGCACCATATGTTCCGTGCGATCCGCAGGATAATGGACGAGCATCCTGACGTTAAGGCGATATATCCCATTCATATGAATCCTGTTGTTCGCAAGGCAGCCGACGAGGAGCTTGGCGGCTGCGACAGAATCCACATCATTGAGCCGCTTGAGGTTCTCGATTTTCACAACTTCCTGGCTAAGAGCTATCTTATTCTGACCGACAGCGGCGGAATTCAGGAGGAGGCTCCGTCACTCGGTAAGCCGGTCCTTGTTATGAGAGATACAACGGAACGTCCTGAGGGCATCAAGGCGGGAACGCTTCGGCTTGTCGGAACGGATGAATCAACGATTTACGACAGCTTCAAAGAGCTTCTTGAAAACAAAGAGTCGTATGATACAATGGCTCATACGAGCAATCCCTACGGCGACGGATTCGCCTGCAGGAGAATTGCCGACATACTTGAAAACGGACATACGGATATATAAAGCAAAACGGACTGTCGCAGATACGGCAGTCCGTTAAAATATATAAGGCAATACCACGTCTGTGCGGTATTGCCTTTGTTCTGTTTGTTATGGCGAGAAGCTTATATATATTCCTTGATTATATCAATAAAGTTTTCGATGATATAGTCAACCTCTTCGTCCTTAAGAATACTGAAAAGGGGCAGGCTGATCTCGTTGGAATAATGAGCGTAGGCATTGGGGTAATCCTTGATGTCAAAGCCGAGCTTCTTGTAGCCGGTCATCATCGGCAGGGGCTTGTAATGAT
>DNGF01000125.1:0-833 GCA_003486665.1 Oscillospiraceae bacterium | reverse complement strand
CCGCGCTCCGCCATCTTCACGATGATTTCACGGCGTTCGCTGTCGCTGACAGGTTCGCCGTTCTTCTTGAACACTCTTGTGAGATAGAGATGACCTGAGGAGATGTGATCATCGGTATAGTGGGGGAGGGTATGAACCCCGTACGGCTTGAAAGCCTTGTCGTATTTTTCGATAATCTCTCTGCGGCGAGCCAAAAGCTTCGGATAGCGCTTCATCTGTGCAAGACCGAGAGCGGCATGAATATCGGTCATGTTGCATTTGTACCACGGTCCGAGAATATCATATTCCCATGAACCGAGCTGGTTCTTGCTCAGAGCGTCCTTGGACTGACCATGAAGAGAATAGAGCTGAGCCTGCTTGTATATTGCCTCGTCGTCAAGATCCGCACGCGGCTTCCATGTCAATGCGCCGCCCTCTGCTGTGGTAAAATTCTTAACCGCGTGGAATGAAAAAGCGGAAAAATCGGCAACGGAACCGATCGGCTTGCCGTGCCACGATGAGCCGAAAGCATGAGCCGTATCGGCGCAGACAATTACTCTGCCGAATGTTTTCTGAATCTCATTGTTGGGCTTAAAGAGAGCCTTTTTCTTTTCAACAATCGAGAAAATACGGTCATAATCACAGGGAACACCGCCGAGATCAACAGGAATAATTACCTTGGTCCTGTCGGTTATTGCCTTTTCAGCTGCGTCATAATCCATTTCAAGCGAATGAGGCTGGCTGTCAATAAAAACAAGCTTTGCGCCAACGTGGCAAACGACCTCTGCCGTCGCCGTATAAGTGTATGCAGGTACGATTACTTCATCGCCCACGCCGATTCCGAGAACACGAAG
>DNGF01000074.1 GCA_003486665.1 Oscillospiraceae bacterium | reverse complement strand
ACCGAGGGCGACCGCTTCATGACAATGGTTGATATCCAGGGTCTTGAGGACTTCTTCGGCGACATGGACTTTAAGGTTGCAGGTACCAAGAAGGGTATTACCGCTATTCAGATGGACCTCAAGGTTCACGGACTTACTCCGGAAATCATCAAGGAAGCTCTTGAGAAGACATACAAGGCTCGTTGCTACATCCTTGACGAGATTATGCTTCCGGTTATTCCCGAGCCGAGAAAAGAGCTTTCAAAGTATGCTCCGAAGATGCTTTCAACCAAGGTTCCCGTTGACAAGATCGCCGAGGTTATCGGTAAGCAGGGTAAGGTTATCCAGAAGATCTGCGCTGAGTGCGATTGTAAGGTTGACGTTGAAGAGGACGGAAGCGTATTTGTTTGCTCTCAGGATATTGAGAATGCAAAGCGTGCTATCTTCATGATTGAAACCATCGCAAACGATCCTGAGGTCGGCGCTATCTATAAGGGCGTTGTAACAAGAATTATGGACTTCGGCGCATTCGTTGAGATTGCTCCGGGCAAAGAGGGTCTTGTTCATATCAGCCATCTTGATGTCAAGAGAGTTGATAAGGTAACAGACGTTGTCAATGTAGGCGACGAGGTTATCGTTAAGGTTCGTGAAATCGACGATCAGGGCAGAATCAACCTTTCGCGCCGCGAGGCTCTTATTGAGGTTGAGGGTCTTGTTCCCGAAAATGAGATATCCGATGCTCCCAGACGTCCGTCGGGTGATCGCCGCAGAGGCGGTCCGAGAGGCGGAAGAAGAGATCATAAGAACTAACAGATAAAAATAATTTAGGCTGTATCACCGTTCCGAATGGGGCGATGGTACAGCCTTTTATTATTTCTGCAAAATTATTCGGTTTTAATTTTATATTGTTCAAGATCCAATGTGATTTTTGTTCCTGCGTCGATTTTTGAGTCGGCTGTTATGTCTATCTCCAGATTATCGCAAACACGCTTGCAAAGGTAAAGTCCAAGCCCGCTCGATTTTGAGTCCAGCCTGCCGTTGCAGCCGGTATATCCTTTCTCAAAAATTCTCGGCAGATCCTCAGGCGCAATTCCGATTCCCGTATCCTCAATAAACAGCTTTTCATCCTTTGCATAGATCTTTATACTGCCCTCACGCGTATATTTAAGTGCGTTTGAAAGAAGCTGCTCGATCACAAACGAAAACCATTTTTCATCGGTGATTACGGTTTGGCTCATCGGCTCATATTCAAGCCTGATCTTTCTCTCTATGAACTCGGTCGAGAAGCGTTTTATTGATTTGCGGACAATATTATCTAAGTCGTGTTCTTTGAAAACATAGTCAGTTGATGTTGAATCAAGGCGAAGAAAAGCAAGCACCATTTCGACATATTGCTCAATGCGGAAAAGCTCCGAAGAAAGCCTTCGCGACAGGGGAGAGTCCTCGGTTTGAAGACTGAGGCGCATTGACGCGATGGGCGTTTTGATTTGATGCACCCAAACGGTGTAATAGTCAACCATATCCTGATATTTAATTGAGCTTTTGTACTCCGACTCGGAAATTTCCTGTGTTAGCTTTTTAATCAGTTCTTGGTAATCCGTTTCTTCAATGCTTTTAATTTCCGGCAATGTGTCGATCATGGACGATGTAAGATTCTGTATTTCACACAGCTTATCGTGCTTTTTTTTAACCGATCTGAAATCAACGGCGACAAAAAGTATTCCGATAGGTACGCAAAGCGCCGCCGGGTAAGCGACCGCCTGAATCGGAAGCCCATAAAGCACAAACACAACAGCGAAAACTGCAATGAAAATCAAAAAAAGTATAATGAATCTAAGGTTATACCGAATATATTTAAAAAACAGTTTCATGGAATCATCCTTATTCTATAATATATCCCATACCGAATTTAGTGGTGATAAAGCTGTCAAGACCTGCGGTATCAAGCTTTTTACGAAGTCGGTTGATCTTGACGGTCAGCGTGTTTTCGTTAACAAAAACATCGGTTTTCCACAGTCTTTCCATTAATTTTTCACGGCTGACAATTTTACCCTTGTTTTCCATAAGGCATTGAAGAATCTTAAACTCATTTTTTGAAAGCGAGATCTGCTCCGTGCCGAAGGTCAGAGTGCCGTCGCCGGTATTCAAAATAGCTCCGCGGTGTTCTATAACAGGTACGGATGAACCGAAATCGTAAGTTCTGCGTAAAAGAGCCTGGATTTTGGCGGTCAGAACATTCTCGTCAAAAGGCTTTGCAATAAAGTCGTCTGCGCCCATATTCATCGCCATAACTATGTTCATGTTGTCAGAAGCCGATGAAATGAAAATTATTGGTACCTTTGAAATTTTTCGTATTTCACTGCACCAATGATAGCCGTTAAAAAACGGGAGCATTATATCAAGCAGAACGATGTGCGGCTGAAACTCGCTGAATTCGGCAAGAACATTGCGGAAATTCTCGACCGTGTGAGCCTCATAACCCCATGCTTCGGTCTGTGCTTTAATGCCGCTTGCAATGCCGGGATCGTCCTCAACTATAAGTAGCTTATACATGACCTCACCTCCGAAATACCGGAGATATTATATCACAGCAGCGGGAAAATGACAAGAATATAATTCGCGGGGAACATTGCAACGTACGACATTGGGGTTATGTTGAGTGCAAAAGAATTGTGCAAGCTTCCTCTTGAGGGAAGTGGCTTCGGCGGTTTGCGCCGAAGCCGGAGGGATTATTTTAATTTTTATCAAACTTTTTATGAAACCCCTCAGTCGGCAGCGCCGACAGCTCCTCTAAAAGGGAGCCGAGAAATT
>DNGF01000039.1 GCA_003486665.1 Oscillospiraceae bacterium | reverse complement strand
GCTTTATCTTACCGATTTTACCGCCGATGAAATTGATTCATGCGTTAAGGGCGCATACGGCGAAGGTAAATTTTCAAGTGAAAAAATTGCGCCGCTCCACACATTGACAAGCGGTGTTGAAATTCTTGAGCTTTGGAAAGGTCCGACCTGCGCGTTCAAGGATATGGCGCTTCAGCTTTTGCCGCATCTTCTTACCGTTGCATCGGCAAAGAGCGAGCCGGGCAAACAGATCGTTATTCTTGTCGCCACTTCCGGCGATACCGGCAAGGCAGCGCTTGAAGGCTTCAAGGATGTTAAGAATACAAAGATTCTTGTATTTTATCCCAATGACGGCGTTTCCCCGATGCAGAAGCTTCAGATGACGACTCAGGAGGGTGCCAATGTCGGCGTCTGCGCCATAGAGGGTAACTTTGACGATGCACAGACGGGAGTAAAAAAGATTTTCACCGACAAGTCCGTTGCCGCAAAGCTTGCCGAGCAGGGTATGATGTTCTCTTCGGCGAACTCGATCAACTGGGGACGTCTTGTACCGCAGATAGTTTATTATGTGTCTGCTTATTGTGAAATGCTCAACAAGGGTGAGATCAAAGCAGGCGATGAGATCAACGTGGTTGTTCCGACAGGTAATTTCGGCAACATCCTTGCCGCTTATTATGCAAAGGAAATGGGTGTGCCGATTAAGAAGCTCATCTGTGCGTCAAATGCAAACAACGTTCTGACCGACTTCCTCAAGACGGGAACCTATAACCGTGTAAGGGATTTCTACACCACAGTTTCTCCGTCAATGGATATTCTTATTTCCTCAAACCTTGAAAGACTTCTTTTCCTGCTTTCCGATATGGATGATGAGATTGTCAGAGAGTGGATGGGCGAGCTTTCTTCAAAGGGTTCATACAAGGTCAGCGATGAAGTTTTTGCAAAGCTCAGCGAGCTTTTCGATGCCGGAAGCTGTGATGATAACGGTACCAAGGCTTGCATTGCAAAGGAGTTTAATGAGCATAGTTACCTTTGTGACACTCACACGGCAGTTGCTGTTTCCGTGTATGAGGAATATGCACAGAAAACGGGCGACACAACTTCGACCGTTATTGCTTCAACGGCAAATCCGTTTAAGTTCAGCAAGGCGGTTCTGGATGCAGTACGTCCGGGAATGACAGATAATCTCGACGAGTTTGAGATGGTTACCGCTCTCCATGATGTGACGGGAGAGGTTTGTCCGCCGCAGCTTGCCAACCTGAAGGGTAAGACGCCGAGATTTACAGGCTGCTGCAAAAAGGAAGATATGGAACAGGTTGTATTTGACCTGCTTAAGTAATGGTTATTTTCATCTAAGCGGCAAAAATCATGGTGCTAAACAGCCTGAAGCAACCGATAACCGTCGGTTTCCGAAAGGATGTTTACATAAATTTGTTTTGAGAGGGTATTTTTAATGAAAAAGTATGTTCTCAGTTTGGTTTCTTTCATTGTGATTTTTTCAGTTGTTTTCTGCAATGTATTTGTCACCAGCGCATCGAATGTGGTGGGTGATGTCAACGGTGACGGAAAAGCAAACTCGGTTGATGCCTTAATGGTGCTTAAACAGTCCGTTGGGCTTGCTTCGGGGATTAAAGATCTGAAGTCAGCCGATATAAATCACGACGGAAAAGTTGATTCATACGACGCACTCATTATTCTTAGATTAAGCGTAGGTTTGGCAAATCCCAAGGATTATACAACTACGACTGCTAAGCCGGCAACGACGAAGCCGATTCAGTTTACTCCGGCAAACGTCAAGGAGGTTTCTCCCTCCTCCGTAACTCACTATGCAGGAACGATTCAGCGCGCATGGCGAATTTCTTCGAAGACTACAAATGTTGAGATACATAAGGTTGCGTACGGCTCAAAAATTACGCAGAACTTTGTAAAAAGCCAGGACAGCGCAATGGATGTTTCGTCCAAAAAGGTTACATATCAGCCGATATGCAATATTGCTATTGTTACCTGCGCTCCGACAACATTAAAATATGCAGTAACGGCTAACGTTCTCGGAACTACAAAGGGTAAGCAAGAGGACATTTCCAAAAAGGTAGGCGCACTTATGGCTGTTAACGGTGAGTCAACCAGTGCGGCGAGAGCAATGGCTATAAGAAACGGTAAGGTTCATATGCCGAACGGCGACGAAAGAGAAGTTATGCGCCTGTATAAGAACGGTAAGTGTGATTACGGTCCGCTCACCAAGCAGAACCAGAATCAGCTCATTAAGGACGGCGTTTACAATACGGTAAGATTCCATTATGTCCTTGTCAAGAACGGCAAGAAGATCAACAATAATGAGTCCTATTACCATAACCGTACTATAGTCGCTCAGATAAGCGCAACCAAGTATATTCTTGCGGTTTCCGAATTTATGCCGATGAATTCAATTGCCGATCTTCTTATGAAATACGGTGCGAAAAATGCTGTTGTAATCAACGGCGGCAACTGCTCGTTTATGTATGTCAGAGGTATCGGAAACGTTACGGGAACAAGAGCAACGCAGCTCAAGAATCTGAACAAGGTCAATGTTGTTGAAACGGAATTTTTCGCAAACAACGGTATGCTCGGTCTTAACAATGCAGGAAAGCCGAAGCTCGGCGGTCCGTGCAGTGACGAGGTTAACTCTGTTTACGTTACCTAATCTTTTGGGTTTAGGTTGATTGGAAAAGATTAAGTGAAAGAAAACTGTCACATTAAGCCTGTGATATGCAGCCTTGATGTGACAGTCCCTTTTAAAGAAGATTTACTTGCTTACGTCGCTGCTCGGCTCAAAGGTTGCACAGATGGTTTCCGCGCAGGTGCAGGCGCTTGACGGACCTACTTCGATCTGTCCTGCAACGCACTTGCAGCCGTCTTCATTATAAATGCAGTTGCAGGCGTGGCACTTGATGTCTTTAATTTCGTGCTTCATTGCAAATTACTCCTTTTTCAGATTTGTGAATTGCTTCACGTTTATATTATCTGTCGAGTTTTTGTTATTATTCTTTCAATGGGAGGTGAAGAAATGTCATTGTTTGCTATTGCCGATACACATCTTTCTTTCGGTGCCGATAAACCAATGGATGTTTTCAGCGGTTGGCAGGATTTTGAAAAAAGACTTGAAAAAAATTGGAACGCCGTTGTGACAGAAAATGATACTGTCATTATTGCAGGCGACATCTCATGGGGAATGAAATTGGAAGATACGTTGAAAGATTTTCAATTTCTGGATAATCTTAACGGAACAAAAATAATTTTAAAAGGCAACCATGATTATTGGTGGTCAACGAAAAGCAAAACGGAGAAGTTTTTAAAAGAAAACGGAATTGAAAGCATTAAGATTCTTTTTAACAATTCTTACCGAATCGGTGATGTTGCGGTCTGCGGTACAAGAGGATGGTTCTTTGACTGCTCAAAGGACGAGGATCAAAAAGTGCTTGCGCGCGAGGTGGGCAGACTGAAAATGAGCATTTCCGAAGCGAAGAAGCTCGGA
>DNGF01000008.1:2315-2507 GCA_003486665.1 Oscillospiraceae bacterium | reverse complement strand
TTCGTCCTCACGGTAAAGGAGGTTATAGTGGTTTTCCATTGCGGAGAAAGGCGTCCAGCCGTTGTCTCTCGCCGCCAGCTGCATATTATAGAACTGGTAGCCGTACATTGCCGAAGCGCCCAAGGCTCTGACCTTGCCTGCCTTAACGAGCGAATCGAGAGCCTCCATGGTTTCCTCGATCGGCGTTTCATA
>DNGF01000008.1:0-2273 GCA_003486665.1 Oscillospiraceae bacterium | reverse complement strand
AATTATATACAAATCGAGATAATCCGTACCGAGCCTTTTAAGAGTGCCGTCTATCTCACGGGTTATAGCTTCCTTTGAAAGCCTGCCGTCATTGAAATAAACCTTTGAAGCGATAACGACCTTGTCACGCCGGGTGTACTTTTTCAGCGCATTGCCGAGGTATTCCTCGCTTGTGCCTGCCGAATAGCAGTTAGCCGTGTCAAAGAAATTTATACCGAGGTCAAGCGCACGCTTGATTACTTCTTCGCTCGCATTTTCGTCAAGAGTCCAGTCGTGCATCGTGCCTGCCTTGCCAAAGCTCATGCAGCCCACGCATACCTTTGAAATTTCTATATCCGTTTTACCGAGTTTAGTATATTTCATAGCGCTCACCTCTTATTTTTCGGCTTCCTCCGCCCATTTTCTGAGATCTGATTCAGACATACGGTTGATGACCCTGCCGCTCTTCCACACCGCCTTATCCGAGCAAAGCGGACGCAGAACGTCAACGGTCTTGCCCATTCCGCTGCCGCCTGAGGTTGCGAACGGAATCAGCGTTTTGCCTGCAAAATCATAGCTTTCAACAAAGGTGTTGATGATGCTCGGCGCAACGTACCACCAAATCGGGAAGCCGATATAAACAACATCGTAGTCAGCCATGTTACCGAGCTTCTCGGCAATTTCGGGACGAAGGCTCTTGTCCCTGTATTCAATGCTTGAACGACTGTTTTTGTTCGTCCAGTCAAGGTCTGCGTCCGAATATGGCTGAACGGGCTTAATCTCAAACAAATCCGCACCGATCGCCGAGGCGAGCTTTTCGGCAGCGCTCTTCGTAACTCCGCTTGCCGAGAAATATGCTACAAGTTTTTTCATGATAAAACCTCCGTTTGTTTTTATTGTGATTATATTATATGACTTAAACCTGACTTTAGGTCAAGTGTTTTTTAGAAAATTCATAATTTGTTAAAATCCCCCGATGCTCCGTGAACACCGAGGGATTTTTGCTTTATTCTTCAATGATTGAATTGTCGGCAAGGATTTCGGGCTTATGCTTCATGCTGTCGGCATCCGTAATCTCCCTTATCACTCTGCACGGAACGCCTGCCGCAAAGCTGTTTGACGGGATATCTCTTGTAACCACGCTTCCTGCTCCGATAACGCAGTTGTCGCCGATCGTAACGCCCGGACAGACCGTAACGCTTGCGCCGAACCAACAGTCATTGCCGATATGAACGGGCTGGGCATAGCAGAAACGCTTTTTGGTGCCGTCGGCAGCTGCCATCTCGCGCCGTTCGCTTGCAACCATGGGGTGAATCGGCGTTACAATAGTTACATTCGGTCCGAAGTTGCAGTTATCACCGATAGTTACTTCCGCATCATCCTGAATTGTCAAATTAAAATTGCCGAAAAAGTTTTTTCCGATTTTCGTGTGCTTGCCGTAGTGAAAGGCAATCGGACCTTGTATAAAGCCGTTCTCGCCGAATTCACCGATAATCTCCGCCAATATCGCCGCTCGTTTCTCAGTTTCGTCCTCATGCGTTGCATTATAGTCAACATTTAGATTATGAGTTTTGAGCTTCATCGCCCTCAGTTTCGGGTCGCCCGGACAGAACAAAATACCTGCCTTGATTTTCTCTTCTTCGTCCATGTTAATATACGAATTATTCATTTGACATCGCCCCTTTTGATTATTATATCATAAAAACTATCGTGTGCAGCTAAAATACTCAAAATTTATTTTTAAAATAATTGTCTTTCCCGCGGAATCAATAGGAGAAGTATAATCGCATCTTTTTTTACATATTCTGTTTAATTAAAATATTTTGCCACAATATCATCCGGCTGCTGCTTAATCTCTTCGAAATCTCGATTCAGTCCAAGTGTTTTGACCGAGATTGTATTACCGCTCATATTATATAATAATGTTGACTTTTTCAGCAACATCGGGTTTTGAAAAAAGCGTCCGAATAAAATCAGCCGATTTTATTTGAACGCTTTTTGTTCTGCCGTATAGTTTTCAATCAGGTAATGCTTATTTTATCTATCATTTCAAGTTCGTCAGAAGAGAATGATGTGTTCTGAATGGCCTTGATATTATCAAGTATTTGCTCAGGCTTTGACGCACCGATTAAAACCGAAGTTACAACGTCGTCTTTAAGTACCCAGGCAAGTGCCATTTCAGCAAGAGTTTGACCTCTCTCTTCTGCAATTTTTGAAAGACCTCTGATTTGTGTCAGCTTTTCCTCTGTTATTGCCGATTTTTTCAGAAAACGATTGTCCCTTGCGGCTCTGCT
>DNGF01000229.1:586-3321 GCA_003486665.1 Oscillospiraceae bacterium | reverse complement strand
CAGACTTGAACTCCCTCCGACTTCGGCGCAAACCGCCGAAGCCACCTCCCTCAAGAGGGAGGCCACGGAGATTCTGCATCAAGTAAAAAAGTTTAACGAATTTTACTTTGATTTAGTAAGAGCGTGCAATGCACGCCCCTACTAAATCAAAGTTAATTTCATCTGACATTTTACAAAGCTCTTCCAAAGGAAACCGAATAATTCCGTCAGATTTAGCGGCATTATGCACAATTTACTGTGCCTTTTACAAAAACTGTTTTTAAATAAAGGCAAAATAGACTTGATTTTTACTCTGCCGTGCTGTATAATTGGACTGTAGTCCAAATAAAAGGAGAAAAAACAGCAAATGCCCAGAAGATATGATAAGGAAGGATCAAGAAGAAGAATATTATCCGTTTGCGTAAAGCTCTTTATTGAGCAGGGCTTCAAGCGTACCACAAATGCGGAAATTCTTGAGCTTGCGGACGTTACGAGCAGTACGTTTTATAATATTTTTAAAACCAAAGACGGCGTTCTTTTTGAGCTGACGGAGTTCATGTTTAAAAATCAGTTCAGCATTGCGGAAAATCTTGCAAATCAAAACGCTTCTCCGGTGATGATCTATGCCGTTGAAACTGCCTTGCAGATGACGCTGACCGAGCTGAACGAAAACCTCAGAGAAATCTACGTTGAGGCTTATTCACAGCCGCACATTGCCGAATATATTTATCAAAACACGACCAACGAGCTTTACAAAATTTTCGGCTCCTATCTGCCCGAATATTCGATAAGCGATTTTTATGAGCTTGAGATCGGCTCTGCCGGCATAATGAGAGGGTATATGTCGCGCCCGTGCGATAAATATTTTACACTTGAAAAAAAGCTTAACCGATTTCTCAGAATGAGTCTTAGCGCATATAATGTACCTGCAGAGGAGCAAAACCAAGCGGTAGATTTTGTTTTGAGTCTTGATATTGTTTCAACAGCGAATGTCGTTATGAAAAAGCTGTTTGAAGCTCTTGCGATGAAATTTGATTTTACACTTTCGCATAAAAATGACGAAAAATAAATTTTCTGCAAAAAATTGTATCCAAAAGCAAAGGCTTGAAATATTAATTTTAAAAGGAGGCAAAAGAATGAAAAAAAGAATTCTAAGCATTATCCTCGCGGTGTGTATGCTCCTGAGCATTGCGCCTATCACGATGGCTGCCGACACGGCTTACGGTGATTTGCAAAAAGGGGATATAATCGAATTCGGTTCATATCCTCAGACAAAGGAGGTCAATCCAAAGATAATTTCGGCGCTTAACGACATACTGACCGATGACATGTGGGTTTCCTACGGCTACTACATCGGCACGGGCACGGAGTATGACGGCAACATGACGGCGTCGGACTACATGAAGTATGCCGATCTTGAGCTGAACGGCGAAAAATACCGTGCGGTCAGATTCTCGCAGTACCGTCCTGCGGTAACGAGCGATGTCTCTTCCGAGACTACTTCGGCTCAGGACAATAACGGCTACGAGCTGAACACGACTTACTTCTTTAAGTATGAGCCGCTGACATGGAAGGTTCTCGATCCCGATGAGGGCTTTGTTATGTCCAATATTTCTATTGACGCTCAGGCTTTTGAAAATTTTTCTTATTATGATCCCGACTCTTATGATTCCGCAGCGGGACAGGCGGTTTATAACAGCAAGGACTGCAAGTATTTAGCCAACGATTGGTCAAAATGCTCCCTGAGAGAGTGGATGAATAAGGATTTCTACAATACTGCTTTCACTGCGGAGGAACAGGATCAGATAGGTAAAACCTATCTTGACAACACCAATCCGTTCAGTTCGAAATATGACAGTGCAGGCACTTTTGATAAGATTTTTACAATCAGTTTTTATGACGCAATAAACAGCGATTACGGTTTTGATGAGGATGGATCACGTACCGATTTTGCGAGAGCAATACCGGCTACTGATTACGCAAAGTGCCAGGGCGCAGACGCAGCAGATACGACCGGAACACTTCCGTATTGGTGGCTGCGTACAACAGGTCTCTACGGCGCATTTGCCTTTGGCGTATCTCCGAACGGCTGGATCGTTTCCAGCGGCGGCGGTTATTACAATGTCAACAGAACCGATAATGCTGTTGTTCCTGCATTCAAGTTCAATCCGAAGACACCGACGCTCGCTAAGGGCAGCAAAATCGAGTTCGGCTCATATCCTCAGTCCGAGGTTACGGATGCCGACGAGATTGCAAAGCTTGAAGCGGACTCGGAGAATTATCTTTGGGTATCCTATAAATATTACAGCGGAACAGGCGATAGTACTGACGGCAAAATGGAGCCGGGCGATTTCATGCTGTATAAGGATTTCTACAGCGACGGCGAAATGTTCCGTGCGGTTACTTTCACGGAGTATAGACCGGGCTTTAGCGGAGGAGTAAAGGAAAAAGTCTATTCTTACCAGGGTGAAAACGGCTATAACCCGAACAATGTATATTATTTTAAATACGAACCGCTGACCTGGCGTGTGCTTGATCCCGATGAGGGATATATAATGTGCGATAACATAATTGACTCGCAGGCCTATCAGAATTTCGTTATTAAAAAAGACGATAAGCTTTACAACAGCAAGGATTGCACAAATTATGTTTCCGATTGGTCAACAAGCTCACTTAGACAGTGGCTTAACAAGACATTTTACAATACAGCGTTCTCTTTTGAAGAGAAAAAGCTGATAGGTACAACATTCCTTGAG
>DNGF01000229.1:0-578 GCA_003486665.1 Oscillospiraceae bacterium | reverse complement strand
AATAACAGCGCAGACGGCACTTGGTTCGGCACCGATACGGGTGATAAGATATTCGTTCTCTCGTATAATGACGCAGTGAACAGTGCATACGGCTTCAACTCATCAAATGAGGAGCTTGACGAAGCAAGAAAGCTCAAAGGAACAGCTTATTCAAATTGTCAGGGCTTGTATATCGACGATGACGGAATTGCCTGGTGGTGGCTTCGTACCCCGGACGACTCAGACAAGGTTGACCTTGTCAGCTGCTACGGCTGGACTGCTCCCGGTCAAGGAATTTACGGTACGGGCATGGGTGTTGTTCCTGCGCTTAAATTCAACCCGAAGGCCGTTGACGTCAGTGTTGTTTACGACCTTGACGGCGGCGCATGGGCAGAGGGCTACACCGCACCGATAAGCTACAAATCAAACGAAACACTTGCTCTCCCGACAGCGGAAAACGTTGTAAGAGCAGGTTATACATTCGGCGGCTGGGAGCAGACGAGCTTCATGAACAAGACGGTTGCCTATACGGCAAAGTGGATAGCCAACGGTTATACCGTAAAATTTGACTCAAACGACGGAACGGCTGTTTCGGATAA
>DNGF01000274.1:5034-5659 GCA_003486665.1 Oscillospiraceae bacterium | reverse complement strand
TATACAGGCGCAGTATAATCGCCTGATGCCTGCAATGCTGATTGCATATGCAGGAATAGTTTTGTTGCTCATAGTCGGTGCTCTTGCAGTGCTAACTAAAAAGACAGTTTTGCCGCAATGGATGTTTGCGTGTCATACGATTATTTTTCAAATTATTTTTGTGCTGATTCCGGATATACGTCAGGCACTTGGTGCAGGCATTTCAACATGGGATTTTGTTTTGAGTCAGGGTTCCGGCAACGCGGCACTGTGTATCTGGATGATTTCGAACGCCGTTTGGGCGGGCAGACAAATAAAAAGGATAAAAGGAGAAATGAACTGATATGGATGAAGCGAAAACAAATCGTGTTATTGTTGCAAAGGATAAGCAAATCAGCACTTTCGCTTACTTACTGCGAGGGGTCTATAAGCTTTCCGGCGCGAAAAAGGCATTCGGCCTGCCGGAGAACGAGATAAAAAAGTGATAGAAAAACAAAATCGCAGCCGCGGCGTATTTACGCCCACCGATCGCAAAGCATATTATGAAACGATTATGATAAACGGATTTCCATGTCTTATAGTCCGTGAAAATGAGCGGCCCTCCAATCGTGCGATTCTTTACTTTTTTGGCGGCGGCATGGTCATC
>DNGF01000274.1:0-4954 GCA_003486665.1 Oscillospiraceae bacterium | reverse complement strand
GTGTGGTTTCCGTTTTATCCGCTCTGTATGGAGCATTGTATCACTGAAACCTACGCTATGGTCTATGAATGTTACCGCAGAATGATTAAGCTGTACGGCAGCGGAAACGTCAGCACCTGCGGCTTTTCCTCCGGAGGAGCGCTGGCACTCGGTATTGCCGCACACAACAACGCGCAGGCACAGCCGCTTGCTCAGCCGCGGCACATTGTTGCTGTTTCTCCGGGAGAGGTGCCGTGGAACGATGCTGAAAAGGAGCGGATGCAGGCACTGAACGGGCAGGATGTTGCCATTGACTATGCTTTTATGGTGACTGTTGAGAAGTTTATGCGACATGGGCAGGAGAATGTGCCTGACTACATGATCTCAGGTTCACGCGGCGATTTCTCAGGTGTAGGCGATATTAACTTCTTCTATTCCGCAGACGAAGTCCTTTACGGTGCGTTGCCGGATTTTGAAACAGCCTGCGAACGTGCGAACGTTCCGTACACTGCTTTTGCAAGACCGAAAATGGTACACTGCTATTGTATGCTGCCGTACTTCAAGGAGGCACGGGAGGATTTTGCCAAAATAACGGAGATATTGAAAAAGTAAAGATTAAAGTCAGATAATATAAAATACTTTAAATACGGCACGCAGAACCCGGAACGGATGATTATGTCTTGCAAAGGCGGAACAAACTATCGCGGTGTGTTGCCAACGTCGGACTCAAAGAGGCGTTCCAAAGAAATTTCAAAAGAAGCGCCGCCGGAACATAGATGTTATCTTGAGAAAAAATAAGGCTTTGAAAGATGCAGGAGTTGATTGTATGAGAGTTTTGGAATACGGAAAAGAGCATGAAAAGACATTGCTTTTTCTGCCGTGTACGGCGGAGCCGGAGTGGGCATTCACCGATGCGGTGACTTTACTTTCACGGGATTACCATGTGATGCAGGTAGTCTATGACGGTCACGGCGAAACAGGAGAAGACTTTGCTTCGGTGGAGGTAACGGTGGACGAGGTGACGGATTGTCTGCAAGCGCACGGTGTTATTCGTTTGGATGCGGCTTATGGCTGTTCACTCGGAGGTGCGTGTCTGACACGCTTTCTTGCACTATGGAAGATACCGGTCAGGTGCGCTATAATTGACGCAGGTATTACTCCTTATCAAATGCCGCTGCTTTTGCGCCGTCTTGCCTGTCTGCGCGACTTTTTGGGTTTCAGACTTGTAACAAAAAGCTGTAAAATTCTTGAAGCAGCTTATCCGCCTGAACGTTGGACTTTGCCAGGACGCGATCCGGTTAAGGAGTACGATGAGTTAACGGCGTATCTGAAGACCTATTCAAAACGCACTGTCCGCAATATTTTCTGGTCAGCGAACAACTATGAGCTTCCGCATCAGCCGGCCGCGGAGGATTGCCGCATAACCTATTGGTACGGCGAGGAGGAAAAGAAGGCTCGCGACGGAAATATCCGTTTTATTACGCGGTATTTTCCGCAAGCGGAGCTGTGTGAAATTCCGAGAATGGATCATGCCGAGCTTGTAATGATATATCCGCAGGAGTTTTGTCGGTATGTGAAAAAGTTTTTGAATTCTGAGAAATGAATGTGGGACGAAAAGAAGCCGTTTACGGTGCATACCGACTGACGGGCGGCATGTTTTTGACGGCATGATTACTTGCTACACCAATTGGGAAAGCTGTATTACGCTTGGTGCGGGATATGAATAAGGCGGAGTTAGATGCCTATATTGAAAAGGCGCTGCATGGTTTAACTGCCGCGAGGCAAAATAGGAGGCGATGATATGTCAAAGAAAGCTACTGAATTTCAGAAAAAGGAAATGAGCAGAATGTATCGCGGTAAGGAGATATTCAAACCGCTGAATACAGGCTGGATCGATGAAAATGTTGCTTGTGTGCGTGAATGGGTGGCTAACATTTTCTTTTATCGCAAGGGCGATAAGACAATTATGATTGACGCAGGCTATAATTACGATCGTCTTGCCGAGAAAATGGAATGGCTTGGCATAAATCCGAAGTCTGTTCGGCATATTTTTATCACACATCAGGATACTGATCACGTCGGCGCGGTTGAGGCTGATAGCTTGGGACTTTTCAAAAAGGCGAAACTTTACATAGGGGAAACCGAAAACCGTTATCTTACCGGTGAGGTCCGCCGTAAAGTAATATATCACCTTTATAAGCTGCCGCAGGTGACGATAAACAACAAAAAGCAGTTAGTTAAAGACGGCGAAACGCTTCATATTGGTGACATTAAGATAAAATGCTTCCTCGTTCCGGGTCACACGTGGGGACACATGGTTTATCTGATTGACGATAAATATCTGTTTACGGGAGATACGCTTTGGTTCGGTGCGGACGGCGGCTACAGTTTTATTTCGACACTTGCGGAAAACAACAAACTTGCTGTTAAATCGCTTGCTATTTTGGAAGCAAAGCTCAAAAAGATGGGCGCACGGCCAATGTTTATTACAGGTCATACCGGTTGGACGGACAATTTTGAATTTGCTTTCGCACATAAAGATAAGCTCTGCTCACCTTTTAAAAAGCGAGTACACGACCCGAACGCACCATATGATGCCTACGATGAATCGGACGATACCGAGGAAAACGCTAAGAGAGGCTATTTAAAGGGCGTTGGCAGATGAAAACGGTGAGAAATGAGCCGATGTCTATATTTCTCACGGGAAAATATAAATAATGCGGAGGATCGGAAATGTTTTGGGATAACGTCGCTTGGGTGTATGATATTTTTGCAAACGGCATCAACAGAAAAGCAAATAAAGCACTGTGTAAGACGGTGGGGAATTTGATTTCGATATCCGATGATGTGCTTGAATGTGCCTGCGGAACAGGGCTTCTCACCGGAGTGATCGCAACTCGGTGCAAAAGTCTTGTTGCTACGGATTTTTCTGCCAAGATGTTGAAACGTGCAGAAAAGAAATACGGGAAATACGGAAATGTATGCTTCGAACAGGCTGATATTCTCAGGCTTCCTTATTCGGACAATTGTTTTGATACGGTGGTTGCGGCGAATGTGATTCATCTGTTGGATGAGCCGTATAGGGCTTTGCGTGAGCTTGACAGGGTCTGCAATACGGGTGGAAAAATCATCATTCCGACCTATATGAATCAGACAGATAAGGGCAAAACCAATGGCGTTTCGGACGCAATCGGGAAAGCAGGCGCAAATTTTAAACGGGAATTCACGCTTGAAACGTATAAGAAATTTTTCTCGGATGCAGGATATATAAATTCAAGCTACGTTCTGTGCGAAGGAAGAATTCCGTGTGCGGTGGCGATTCTTCAAAAAGACGAAAAGGAAGAAGCAAAATGAAAAAAGTTACGGCATTGGATGAAAGCATAATACAGGATATCGGGTACGCATTCGGCTATTATGATTACGGCGCGGAACACGGTTTGATTGATGCTTTTCCGAGCAGGGAAGCCGTAGCGTCTTTTATAAGCGGCTATGTTCGCATGGTGCTGCTAAGCGGAATGTTGTATGCCACGAGCGAAAACGGCGAGGGCTATATTGCCTATAAGCTTCCGGGGCAGAAGGTCAGCCCAAAGGCTGTGCTTCCTTTGGCGAAGGGATTGCTCGGTTCTATGAAAGCAAAAGAACTTATCCGTTTTGCACGAATCATGTCAAAGGGCGGATCGGGGCTTAGCAAACGATTTGACAAAGAAAAGAAGCCATATATTTATGTCGGTCTGGTATGTGTGCGTGAGCAGTATCAGGGTCGGGGATATATGCGTGCGGTCATGGATATGGCATTTGCCGAGGGTAACAGGCTTGGCGTGCCTGTGATCCTTGATACCGATGCAAAATCCAAATGTGACAAATATATACATCTCGGCATGAAGCTTGCCGGAACGCGCCGCTTCGGTGAATACGGCGTGCTGTATGATTTAATAAAGTATCCGGATCGGTCGGATTCGGAAGAAAACTGTGGAGGTATAGGATGAAATACGCAGGTATGCCAATGGGAATGTGGATGCTGTTTTCCGGATCATTCCGAAAACAGCTGACGGCTGTATTCGGATACGATGCAGACACAGCAAGAGCCGTTGCGAAAAAGGCGAAACCGAAATACAAGGAGATTATCTCGGATCTGCCGGAGTTTGAAACGGAAGATCGCTTTAAGATGAATATTGTCAACTGTGCAATGCTGGGGGCATTTATTCTCTCCATGCCGCAGCGACCGGATGTTAAGCGGCTGACTGTATATTATGCCGATGCCATGATGACAAAGCCGATGAAGTGGTTCTGCCGCAAGAGCGGGAAAAACAAATTTACCGAAAAGGATATTGCCGGAATGAAAGCAACAGCCGAGCTGAAGGCAGCTGACCGCAATCCGTATTCGTGGAATATGGACTATTATGAGTACCCCGATGGCAGCGGGTATGAAGGACGCTTTACAAAGTGCGGAATATGCGTGCTGATGCAAAAGCTTGGTCTTTACGATCTCACCCCGGCTCTATGCCGCCTTGACTACACAATGAGCGAGGCGGGCGGCGCGACGGATTTTGTGCGTGAATACACGCTTGCTTCCGGCGGACCGTACTGCGACTGCGGATATAAGAAGAAAAACGTATGAGCAATTTCAAAGATATCGAAATTCCGTGTAAGCTTAATATGCCGCACATAAAAAGCTGATTTAGATCGGAAAGTTCGCCTCTTTGCCGCTCATTGATACAAATGCTTTCAATCCCATATACCGCTGTAGAATTTTAAAAAAATTCTTTGTTCGACGATCTTCTATAGGGCGTCTGTTCAAATGGTTGTGCGGTATATCTTTATAAAGAATATTAATCAAAACCGCCGGCTCAGCCGGCGGTTTTGATTATGCGTTTTTGTCGTAAATCAATGCAGTTTTGCAATTTGTATTGACTGACGAATAATAAAACTGTATAGTGAAAAAAGATAGAAAGGCGGACGGATTATTTTTTAATTT
>DNGF01000243.1:6142-6432 GCA_003486665.1 Oscillospiraceae bacterium | reverse complement strand
ACCCGATTTTAATTTTCCTTTTCATGCTTGCGATATGCGTTGCGGTATCGTACGTTATCAATCTGATTTATTATCCGCTAAACAAACAGATTAAAAAGCTCGGAAAATCACTTTAAGGCAGTACAGCATAACTCGCGGTGTACGTCTTGCTTAAAAATTACTTTGCAAAAAGGAGTAACCCATGCTTTCACAGAAAATCGAAAAAATTTTGCAGGAGGTTCAGAAACCCGGACGTTATGTCGGCGGCGAACTGAACAGTGTAATAAAGGATAAAAATAAGGTGGACGTCA
>DNGF01000243.1:3247-6112 GCA_003486665.1 Oscillospiraceae bacterium | reverse complement strand
CAGGTGGACGTCAGATATGCGTTCTGCTTTCCGGATACATATGAGATCGGAATGTCGCACCTCGGAATGAAAATTCTGTACTCCGTTGTCAACAGGCTTGATTACGCATGGTGCGAGCGCGTTTTTGCCCCCGATGTTGACATGGAGGAGAAGATGCGCGGGAACGGGGTCAAGCTTTGGGCGCTTGAAAGCGGCGATCCGCTGGATGAGTTTGATATGCTCGGCTTTACTCTTCAGTATGAGCTGAGTTATTCCAACATTCTGAATATGCTTGATCTCGCCGGAATTCCGATGTATTCAAAGGACAGAACCGAGCTTGCTCCGCTGGTTGTTGCCGGAGGTCCGTGTGCCTGCAACGGTGAACCGATTGCCGATTTTATTGATATCTTCATGCTCGGTGACGGCGAAGAAACGACGGTTCAATTGATTGATCTCATTCGCAAGCATAAAAAACTCGGCTCCGCTAAGATTGAGCTTCTCCGTGAGGTCGCACAGCTTAAGGGTTTTTACGTTCCGGCTTTTTATGATATTGAATATAACGAGGACGGCACAATAAAGAGCGTAACTAACAAGGAAACCGCACCGGAGAAAGCGGTCAAAGCAATTGTAGAGGATATGGACAAAGTGTATTATCCCGAAAGCTTTGTCGTTCCGTCAATCGAGGTCGTTCACGACAGAGTGACAGCGGAAATTTTTCGCGGCTGTATCAGAGGATGCCGCTTTTGCCAGGCAGGATTTTTGTATAGACCGATAAGAGAAAAATCTCCCGAAGTTGTTGAAGAACAGTGCAGGACGCTTTGCGAGAGTACGGGCTACGATGAAATTTCGCTTTGCTCACTCAGCACGAGCGACTATACGGGGCTTCAGCCGCTTCTTACGTCTATGCTTAAATGGACAACGGAAGAGAACATAAACGTTGCGCTCCCCTCGTTGAGAGTTGATAATTTCTCGGACGAGCTTATGGAGAAGCTGACGGAGGTTCGCCGAAGCAGTCTGACCTTTGCTCCCGAAGCGGGAACTCAGCGACTGCGCGATGCGATCAATAAAAACGTTACCTATGACGATGTTATGAAAACCGTAAACATGGCGTTTTCGGGCGGCTGGACAGCGGTTAAGCTCTATTTTATGATAGGCTTGCCGACTGAAACGCTTGAGGATGTCGAGGGAATTGCAAAGCTCGGTCAGCAGGTTGTTGATGAATTCTATCGCAATCCGGACAGACCTAAGGGCAAGGGCGTGCAGGTAAGTATCAGCGCATCGTCTTTCGTACCCAAGCCGTTTACTCCGTTCCAGTGGGAACCGCAGGATACCATGGAACAGCTTGAAGTAAAGAAAAAGCACCTTTATGAAAGCGTTACAACGAAAAAAATCAGGATTTCAACACATCTTACGCCGACAAGCTTCCTTGAGGGTGTATTTGCGCGAGGCGATCGCCGACTCTCCAAAGTTTTGGAGCTTGCATGGAAAAAAGGATGTAAATTTGACAGCTGGGACGATCATTTTGATTTTGACAAATGGATGGAGGCTTTTGACGAGGCGGGAATTGATCCTAAGTTTTACGCTAATCGCCGCCGTGATTTTGACGAGATACTCCCATGGGATCATCTTGATTACGGCATAAGCAAAAGGTTCCTGATGAACGAAAACCAAAAGGCGCATGAAAGCGTCACAACTCCGCATTGCAGAATCAAATGTGCCGGCTGCGGAGCAAACCGACTCAACGGAGGTAAGTGCGATGCGCGCAGTGAGGCTTAATTTTTCAAAAACAGGCAGAGCCATTTATATTTCTCACCTTGATATAAACCGAATGTTGACACGCGCCGTCAGACGCGCAAAGCTGCCGATGTGGTATACCGAGGGCTTTAATCCTCACCCGTACATGACGTTTGCGTTGCCGCTCTCGCTCGGACAGTCAAGCGATTGCGAATACATGGATATCCGCATCGAGGGCGACATAACCGATGAGGAAATCAAGGACAGACTTAACGCAGCCCTCCCGGAGGGAGTAAAGATTCTTGCGGTCACAGCCCCTGTTTACGATGCAAAGGAAATTGAAAAGGCGCTTTATTTTGTAAAGCTGATTTATAAGGACGGGGAAACGGCGGAAACCTTTGCTGAGAAAGCACGGACGCTTGCCGAGGGAGAAGAGCTTCTTGCGGAAAAGAGAGGCAAAAAGGGTCACAGAAAGGTAATGAAACAGATTAATCTGACGGACTTCATATATGACCTGAAATTTTCAACGGCGGAGAATATTGTAAATATGCAGTGCGTCCTTGCGGCAGGAAACACAAATAATCTCAACCCGACCTTGCTTGTCGAAACTTTGGAGAAGCAAATCGGCGTTGAGCATGAGATGGAATATATCGTTCGCAGAAAGCTGATCACAAAGGATAACAAGACCTTTAAATAAAAGGAGAAATCGGAATGACATTCCTAAAAAACAAAACAAAAAGTGAAAAGATTATCTCTGTTGTTTTGACGGTAATTTTGTTGGCTTTTCTGGCGTTGATTTTCTACGTTAATCTGAGCTGTAATCCCGACTACTACGACGGCGATATTTATAACGATGCCAATTATGCAAAAGAAGCGTGGAAAGCCAAGTCGATTTTTCCGAAGGACTGGGTATTCGGAAATCAGACATATGTTGTGGCAACGCCTGTTTTGGCGGCGCTGTTATGCGGATTGACCGGCAACGGATTTACGGCATTGGCGATTGCATCCTGCATAATGACGGTGCTTATCGTGCTGACATATGACTGGATGACAAGAACACTGTTCTCTTATAACGAGCGTATTTCCGGATTCCTTTTTATGGTCGGATTTCTCCTTTTTAAGGCGCACATTGCTACAAGTCAGCAGGGAATA
>DNGF01000243.1:0-3197 GCA_003486665.1 Oscillospiraceae bacterium | reverse complement strand
AACTGCTTTTGTAGTGTACGGCTGTTATGTTCGGCTTCGTCAGAAACGCTTTACAACCCAACATATTCCAATGGCGGTCTTTGGGGTTTTGCTAAGCTTCGGTACGGGAATGCAGAGCCTCAGACAAACGGCTGTTATGGCTTTGCCGATTATCGTCTGCGAAACATTAATGGTAATTATTTACACGATCAGGGACAAGAAATTTGCATTTCCGCCGTCAGCGGTTTTTGCCGAGATCGTTTTTGTTGCCAACATAGCAGGTCTTTTTGCCATGAAGTTTATTCAAATAAATCAGGTGACAATATACGGAGCCACATCGCTGATAACCGATTTAAAGGTTCTTTTGCACAGAGTATTTTATAATATAGAATATGTTGCGCTGGTATTCGGACCGGACGATCTTAAGGTTAGAGTCAGACTCGTGATCGCATCGGTATTTCTCTTGATAATCCTTGTGGGATTTGTTCTTTGCGTCAGAGATTTCATTAAAGAGAAATGCAGTGATTCGGGATATTTTGTTTTGATTCTCTCGCTGACTCTCGGATGCTTGAGTGTCTTTGCCGCAGGCGTTTTTACCAATATTGCTAACCGTGCATTGTATTTCTTTATGTTATATCCGCTTCTTGCCGTATGTACGGCTTATATTCTGAAAAAGTGTGAAAAGAAAAGGCTGATTTTGTTTGTTGTTATTGCCGCTTTCGCGGCATCGGGAATTGTCTTCCGCTCGGTCGGCTCAATCAAAGAGATAAAAGCAGGAAGAGATAAAAATTCCGAAGCACATCAGATAGCCGATTTTATGCTTGATAACGGCTATGATACAATTTATTCGGTGTTTGGACTCGGCACGGTTATAGACGGCGCGGAGGATGTCATTGTTGCCTCCGGAGAGGAAATCCATCTCGTTCAGTTTAAGCGTGTTGACAGAGCGCTTCCGATGAAGCCTGTTCATTTCCTCTGCGTTAAGGATAATTACAAAAGATGGGATAACGCAAAGAGCCTGTATGTTGTAAGAAAGCATGAACTGCCTTATGTTGAAGAACTTGCCGAAAAGTACGGGGTTAAGATGACAAAGGTGGCGGAGTTTGAAAGCGGAAAGGCGCTTTACAGTATGTCGGAAAATCTTTGCGCCTATGCCGACACTCAGGAATAGTACAGTGAGAAAAGATTGACAACAATATATTGAGGTTGATTTTGCCGGAACAAATTATTGCTGAAAAAATCATATAAATCGCAAAAAAACACTTGAAATAAATCCGTTGATATGGTAATATATTTAAGCATTTGTGACCACCAAGGCGGTAGTATCGGCTTGGCGGGGTTTAATGCCCAACATTAAAGCGGACGGTCCTCTGTCGGTTTAACCGTTAAGAACGCCTGAAAATTTATGGGAGGTGTCTGTAATGGACGCACTTAAGTTAATCGCTCAGGACAGCCTCAAGGCTGACGTTTCTGAGGCAATCAAGGTAGGTAACACTATCAAGATCTGGGTTAAGATCCGTGAAGGCGAGAGAGAAAGACTCCAGGCTTTCGAGGGTACCGTAATTGCCATTAAGGGCAGCGGAGTTTCCCAGACATTTACCGTTCGTCGAGTTTCTTACGGCGTTGGCGTTGAGAGGGTTTTCCCCGTTCATTCACCCAATGTTGACAAGATCGAGCTTATCAGAACAGGTAAGGTACGCAGAAGCAAGCTCTACTATCTGCGTGACAGAGTCGGTAAGGCTGCTAAGGTTAAGCAGAGTATCGGCTGATGTAATCACTGATTACAAAAACGAGCTGAGGGGTATGGCGGTGGTTCCATGCCCTTTTGTTTTTTAGTAACGTTTTACAGTAAGCATACAGGTAACGGCTGATTTAATTCTGAGTACGGATTTCGGCGGTTACGCAAGGAGGGAATTCTATGTTGTTAAGCAGACGTAATATTCAGGAAAACTGGAATGAATACCTCGAAAACGGGATGACTCCCGAACAGGCAAAAAAGGAACGCTCGCGCTGGATCAAAATATATGATCTTATCGGCTCGGTCGTTACCGCTCTTGTGTTGATTTTTATTGTATTTACCTTTGTCGGACGTCCGGCAAGCGTTGTGGGAACCTCTATGGTGCCGACCTTGCAGGACGGGGATTGGCTGTTTGTTGTGCCTAAGCAGGAGTATAATTACGGCGACATTGTTATCATAACTCAGCCGAATGCTTTTAATGAGCCTCTTGTCAAAAGAATTATCGCAACGGAAGGACAGACGGTGGACATTAACTTTGTGTCCGGTCAGGTGTTTATTGACTCTCAGGAAATTGAGGAGCCTTATATAAACGAGTTGACAAAGCGCTCAGGCGATGTTACTTTTCCGCTTGTTGTTCCTAAGGGCAAGGTTTTTGTTATGGGTGACAACAGAATGCACTCCACCGACAGCCGCAGCACAGATGTCGGATTTATTGATACAAGATATATACTCGGCCGTGCGGCAGTTCGGGTTCTTCCGTTCGGAGATATGAATATATACGACAATTTTCAACAGGGTGAGGAATAAACCATGAATGAAAACAATTTGAACGAAACCACGGAGGCTGCCGAGCAGGAAAAACCGAGGGGTTCGTTTCTCTATGAAACCGTGTCGGTTTTTGTGACCTCGCTGGTAATAATTGCGATTATGTTTACGTTCCTTTTTCGCTTTGTCGGAGTGGACGGAGAGTCGATGGTTCCCACTCTTTCCGACAACGATTGGCTTATTGTTTCGGCAATAAACAGGAATATTGAACAGGGCGATATAGTTATAAGCACGCAGCCGAATGCCTTTAATGAGCCTATAGTAAAAAGAGTTATTGCAAAAGGCGGACAGACGGTGGACATTGATTTCGGCGTGGGAAAGGTTTACGTTGACGGCGTTGAGCTCGACGAGCCGTATATTGCCGAGCCGACTCATGCAATGGAGGGAAACACATTCCCGATGGTTGTTCCGGAGGGCAAGCTCTTCCTTATGGGGGACAATCGCAACGATTCTACGGACAGCCGTTCACCGATGATCGGCTGTGTTGACGAGCGATACATTCTCGGCGTTGTTAAGTGCAGACTTATGCCGAATTTTACTTTATTCAGCAAAGCGGACAAATAATAAAAACCTGTGACCGAATCATTTGGTTCGGTCTTTTTTTCAAAGGAGGATTTTCGATGGGCGATTTTCAAAAACAAACGGTGCAGTGGTT
>DNGF01000265.1:4452-4625 GCA_003486665.1 Oscillospiraceae bacterium | reverse complement strand
GACACAATAGATTTCACAACAAACTACGATGACAGACTCAAGGAGCCGACAGTTCTCCCCTCCCGTTTTCCGAATATTCTCGTAAACGGTTCAATGGGTATCGCCGTCGGTATGGCAACAAACATTCCGCCGCACAATCTCCGCGAGGTAATTGACGGAATGTGCTGCCTTAT
>DNGF01000265.1:4270-4406 GCA_003486665.1 Oscillospiraceae bacterium | reverse complement strand
TATTGACAATCCCGATGCTTCGCTTGACGAGCTTATGGAGCATATCAAGGGTCCTGACTTCCCGACCTACGGCATTATCATGGGCCGTTCGGGAATGAGAGCGGCTTATGCAACAGGCAGAGGCAAGATCGTTGTC
>DNGF01000265.1:0-4243 GCA_003486665.1 Oscillospiraceae bacterium | reverse complement strand
ATCGTTGTCCGCGCCCGTGCGGAAATTGTTGAAAAGAAAAACGGCCGTTTTGAAATTAAAGTTACCGAAATTCCTTATAACGTTAATAAAGCAAGGCTCATCGAGAGCATAGCGGACCTTGTTAAGGATAAGAAGATCGAGGGTATCTCCGATATCAACGACTATTCCTCCAAGGCAGGTATGCACATTTCAATCGACCTCAAGCGTGACGCAAATCCGCAGGTCGTTCTCAATCAGCTTTATTCCTACACTCAGCTTCAGACAACATTCGGCGTAATTCTCCTTGCAATCGTCAACGGCGAGCCGAAAGTTCTTACACTCAAAGAAATTCTTCAGAATTACATTGATTTCCAGAAAGAGGTTGTCACAAGAAGAACTCAGTACGACCTCAAAAAGGCTCAGGACAGAGCGCATATTCTTGAAGGACTTCTTACCGCTCTCGATTTTATTGACGAGGTTATCAATATTCTTCGTAATTCAAAGAGCGTTAACGAAGGTAAAGAGGCTCTCATGACACGCTTCGGTCTTGACGATGTTCAGGCACAGGCTATTGTCCAGATGCGTCTTGGTCAGTTGACCGGTCTTGAAAGGATCAAAATTGAGGACGAGCTTGCCGAGCTTAAGGCAAAAATTGCTGAATTCCTTGAGCTTCTCGGTGACGAGCATAAGCTTCTCGGTCTTGTTAAAGCGGAAGCTATGGAGATTTCCGATAAATACGGCGATGACCGCCGTACAGAGATCATGAACGTTTCCGGCGAGGTTGATATTGAGGATCTTATCCCCGAAGAAACCTGCGTATTTACTCTTACCGATTTTGGATACATCAAACGTATTCCGATGTCCGAGTACCAGACACAACGCAGAGGCGGCAAAGGCATCAAGGGTCTTACAAGGCGTGAGGATGATATCGTTAAAACGATGTTCACAGCCTCGACTCATGATCATATTGCTTTCTTCACCTCAAAGGGCAGAACGTTCAGACTCAAGGGCTATGAGATCCCCGAAGGTTCACGCACCAGCAAGGGTATGAACATTGTTAATCTTCTTCCCCTTGAAAGCGGAGAAACAATCTCCTCCATGAACTGCGGAAGCGGTGACGATTACAAATATCTTTGTATGTTTACCCGTAACGGTATTATCAAGCGTTCGGCAGTTTCCGAGTACGCTAATATCCGCCGCACAGGCGTTATCGCCATCACTCTTGATGAGGGCGATGAGCTTGCATGGGTCAAGATGACAAAGGGCAACGACGATATCATTGTTGCAACAAAGAAAGGTATGTCGATTCGATTTAATGAAAACGACGCACGACCGATAGGCAGAACCGCACGCGGCGTTAAGGCAATCGAGCTTGCCGAGGGCGATGAGGTTATCGGCGTTGCAACGGTCGAGGAGGGCAAATCCATTCTCACCGTCAGCGAAACGGGCTTCGGACGTATCAGTGACTTTGACAATTACCGCGTTCAGTCCAGAGGCGGCAAGGGTCTTATCAACTACCATACAGAAAAGAACGGCGATGTTGCCGCAGTTACATCTGTCAGCGATGACAATGACATCATTCTCATTTCCTCGGACGGAATTATCATTCGCATCCCGGCAGACGGAATCAGCAAGTTTGCCCGTCCGTCAAAGGGTGTTCGTGTAATGAGAGTTTCCGAGGGTGAAAAAATTGTAACTC
Organism: Oscillospiraceae bacterium; assembly: GCA_003486665.1. GTDB lineage: Bacteria > Bacillota > Clostridia > Oscillospirales > Acutalibacteraceae > CAG-488. The sequence goes on along the minus strand of DNGF01000265.1, from coordinate 2,565 downwards.
TCACTCCCGTTGAAAAGGACGAGGAAGAAGAAACCCCTGCGGATGAAAATGCAGAAAGTGATTCTCAGGAAGCCGACACTTCCGCAGAAAATCAGTCGGAAGAATAATTGCATTGAACAATTAACGGATTGACTTATTAATGTTGAAATGAGCTGTTAAGATGAAAAAATGCGTTTGCTTTTTGAAGAAAAACTATCACTATATTATTCTTTTGCTGACTTTTGCGGCAACCTTGTTTGTGACATTCAGCGCCGATCTTTTCGGTGACGATTACTTTTATATGAAACCTGCCGTTTCATCGTTTCCTGTTATTTTACAATTTCTGAAATGGCACATAATGAAATGCAACGGCAGAACTCTTGTTCATATCTTTGTCCTCCTTTTTCTGAGGAACAGCTTCACCGTCACCCTTTGGCGCATATTGTCCGCAGCCGCATTGACTGCGCTTTGCTGGTTTATTCCAAAGCTGCTTTTTGCAGACCAAAAGCTTTTCAGGCTCGGCGTTTGTGCCGCCTCGTTTGTTCTTATGACGGTTCGCCCGAATATGTATAATCAGCCCGTCTATTGGCTTACGGGTTCCGTAAACTACCTGTTCCCGATTTTGCTTTTGGTTGTTATAATGTTCATTTCTTTGAAAAAAGAAAATTCAAAGTGGCTTTTTCCTCTCGCATTTTTATGCGGTGCAACTGTCGAACAAATCGGAATGATGTGTATAGGTTGGTTCGTTTTGCTGATTCTTAATAAAATTATCAACAAGATCAAGCTTAACAAACATCTTTGGGGTTATCTGATTCTTTCAATTGCTGGATTTCTTACAATTGTGTTTTCACCGGGAACCTTTACACGAATGACAAATCAGGACGATTTAAACAATCAGGGTTTTATTACGGTTTTGTTGGCAACGGCAAGAAAGAACTGGCTTGACAACATAAGCATTTACATCATGGTCATTCTGCTCTCGGTATCATTTTGCCTTTGGGCATATCGTTTCAGAAAGAAAAATGCTTTTGCCGGTATTGTTGCAAAAATCATAATGCCTGTTTTCGCCTTACTGTTTATCTTAAACTCTTTATTAAGGGTCTATGTTACATTTTACGGGATGTTTCTGCAAAGAGATGTAAATTTCAGCGAAAAGACAAATCGAATTTTTATGTTTCTCTGGATCATATACTTTGCATTGTTTGTTTTTCTCTCGCTTTATTCCGCTGTTATGATTTATATTGAAAAGCATAACTTTGTTCCGATTTCTGCGCTGATTCTTGCTTACGGCTCACAGCTTATGATGGTCATTACGAAAACGGTGCTGTTCCGCACCTGTTTCCCGGCTTTAATCTTTTTTGCGGTTTATCTCACATATTCATATGCTATGTTTGCGAATAGGCTTTCAAATTCGGAATCGGCGAAACAGAGCAAGAAACTTTTAAACCTCGGAAGATGTGTTGTGTGTCTTGCCTGTGTTTTTGCTTGCGTCTTTCAGCTGTATTTCGGAGCATACGGAGAATGCCTTTTTAAAGAAGAAAAGAAAAGCTTTAAGCCCTACAGCCATGAAGAAATGCAGCAAATGCTTGATCAAATGGACATTTCAATTAAAGAATACTATTCAAGTGAAAATTCTGATTTAAAGATTAAATATGATCCTACTGATTTTTCACTTTACAAATAATACAAACGGAGGTAATTTATGAATATTGCTATTATTGCTCATGACGCGAAGAAAGAGCTTATGACTCAGTTCTGCATTGCATACTGCGGAATTCTCAGCCGTCACAGACTCTTTGCAACAGGCACAACGGGTAAGCTCGTTGCCGATGCAACAGGTCTGGAAATCACGACATTCCTGCGCGGTTCTCAGGGCGGAGATCAGCAGATCGGCGCTCTTATCGCCTGCAACGAAATAGATATGCTCCTCATCTTCAACGATCCCCTCGATCCGAAGGAGCATGAGCCGAACGTTTCAAGCCTGCTCAGACTCTGCGACGTTCACAATGTTCCCGCGGCGACCAATATTGCCACCGCGGAGGCTCTTATTCATTCGCTTGACAGAGGCGACCTTGATTGGAGAGATATCGTTAATCCCAAGTATTGATCCGTCAACCGCCTACAATCTCTGTTCCGAGCCGTACGATAATATTTTGTCGTGCGGACGGGATTTTGCGCCCCGATACTAAAACCTGCGGAGGATATAAATGCGCTGTAAAAATTGCAAAAAAGAGGTAAATCCCAATTTCAAACGGTGTCCGCACTGCGGCAAACCAATAACGCCGAAGAAGAAAAAAGATCCAAAGGATCTGGCAATCTCTCTTGGCTTTTTCGGTGTGGGAACGATTTTTGTTATTCTCGCGTTTTTCAGCCTCTTTTTTAAGTGCGATTATTATTCCGAAATCGCGATGATGATCGCGGTCATTGTTCTGCTTATTTGCCTGCCGTTTATTTACGGCAATTATAAGGGACTTTCGCAAAAGGCCTCCGAAATTCTCGGAGCCGTTGTTTCGCTTCCGTTTATCGGGAATTGGTTCGCCATAGTCGTTTTTGCAAAGGTAAGCGTCAATTACGGCGGATTGGCTG
>DNGF01000093.1:8462-9225 GCA_003486665.1 Oscillospiraceae bacterium | reverse complement strand
GATTTTATCCGCCTACGCAACATCACGGAAAGAAAAAATATACTTTCTTTTTGACGGGATCAGCGACAGATCGCCCTCGGCAGGACTAACGGTAAAGCTTAAGCCGTCCTCATGCTCCTCAACGCAAAACGCAGTTTCGGCGCAGTGTCCGTTCTTGTAGCCGAGCGTTTCTCCGTCGTCCTCGTAGAGGGTGAAGCGACCGTTTCCTCTGTAAATCAGCACCTCGATCGAATCGGGATTTTTACAGCTGTTTCCGCTCTCGCTGCCGTCAAGCGGAATGATCGCTCCGGCAGGCGCAAGCACGGGTATTGAAGTAATATCGCGGTAAATTGTTGTTTTGCCGCCGCCGTAGACCTCTCCCGTGAAAATATCGGTATATCTTCCCTCAGGCAGCCAGATTTTGACCGAAGCCTTTCTCGTCTTCCTGTCGGCTTTTTTCGTTATCGGCGCAGCTATAAGCTGTGTGCCGAAGAAGTATTCGTTTTTCATTCTGTATGCCATATCCTCTTTCGGGAAGACATAATACAACGGCATAACCAGGGGTCTGCCCTCGGTTTCGGTCAGCCGATTCATCGTATATGTGTACGGGATCATGCGGTGCCTGAATCGCAAAAACCTCTTCGTTATTTTCTCGGCATCGGTGCCGAATTTCCACGGCTCCTTGCTCTTGCGCGCGTCATTGACCGAATGGAAGCGCATTATCGGGCTGAACACGCCGAACTGAACCCACCTGAGATACAGCTCATCGTCCAATTTGCCGAAA
>DNGF01000093.1:4212-8457 GCA_003486665.1 Oscillospiraceae bacterium | reverse complement strand
CGATGTCGTGGCTCCACCAGCTGTAGCCGGCGTTTGCCGCCGTGGCGGTGAAATAAGGCTGAAAATCAAGCACGGACCACCGAATCGCCGTATCGCCCGAAAAGCCCAACGGATAGCGGTGCGATCCGAAGCCGGCAAAGCGCGAGAGCGTCAGCGGACGGAGCTCGTTTGACTGCCTGTCAAGGCAATAGTAATGATTGAGAAGCCAAAGCGGATCTAACCCTGCGATTTTCGACCTGTTCCCCTGCTGCCAGTCGATCCACCAGAAATCGACGCCCTCATTTTCCATCGGGTTATTTATGTATTTGAAATAGCTTTCGACAAATTTTTTATCCGTAAAATCAAAATCTATCGTTTCTCTGCTTTCGGGATCAATCCCAACCGAGCGCGCAAATNNCATATCAGTAACCGCCGTATTAATAGTTAGCCGCTTTTACATCAAAATAGCTTTGCGGATGCTTGCATACCAGACAAACCTCAGGAGCTTTCCTTCCCACGTGAATACGTCCGCAGTTTGAGCATATCCAGACGGTGTCGCCCTCTCTTGAGAATACAAGTCCCTTTTGAATGTTGCCGAGAAGCTTTTTAAATCTTTCCTCGTGTTCTTTTTCAATCTCCGCAACCATTTTAAACAGTGCCGCAATTTCCGTAAAGCCTTCTTCCTCGGCTGTTTTTGCAAATTCGGGATACATATCCTCAAAGAATCTTATGCCCTGTGCAGGATGAACGTTGAGGTTGACCATTAAGCCCTTTTCATGCAGCGTTTTGAGGAATTCAACATGGTTCGGAAAAAGCTCTGTGTTCCAGCTGTAGCCGGTCCATCCGGGATTCCAAAACGACCCCGTGATTTTTGCGATCGGATTTTTCGGCTTAGGATAATCCTTTACCTTTTCACCGAAGCGGCGTTCGACGTCCACCCAGTGCCAATCCATATCAACGCAGGCAACAGTCAGCGGAATATCCTTTTGCTCAAAGGTGTTCATCAGATCAAGATATTCCTGCTGAGTATACCGCCAATATCTGCTCCACCAGTTGCCCAGGCAAAAGCGCGGAATCAGCGGAGCCGCACCCGTGATTTTATAATAATCCTTTAATGCCGATTGATAGCCGAAACCGTAAGCAAAAACATAAATATCGCAGGCACAGCGGCTGCGCGGACAAATTGATCCGTCCTCCGACAAAGTAAGCGAATTTGAATCATCAATCACGGCAACACCGTTTCGCGATATGATGCCGTCACCGAGTTTGACTTTTCCGAACGTTACGTCAAGAGTACGTCTTGTACCTTTTAAATTGCCGCTTTTAAAATCCGTTACGGTACGTCCGTCTGCAAGCTTTACGCTCAACAGCCTGCCCGATTTTAAAACGCAGAACTCGCAGCTGTCGGTCCGAACAAGGATTTTGTCCCCGATGACATTATATGAAAACTCAACCCTACCGAGGTTTCTGAATAGAACGGTCTGAGTCGGAAGATCGCAAAAATCCCCCTTTTCGATTCTGATAAGCTGCGGAGTGATGACCGTTATTCTCAGATCCCCGTCAATTATAATGTTATCGGAGCAAGCCGCCCCGTCGGATTTAATCGTATATTTTTCGGCAAAGCCGTCCATTTCCTCACCTCGCAAAAATCATCCCATAATCTAAAAAAACAGAAGCAATACCAAGGTATCACTTCTGTTTTTGGCGCGCTGCAAGGGATTCGAACCCCTGACCTTTTGGTTCGTAGCCAAACACTCTATCCAGCTGAGCTAGCAGCGCATTTCTTAACGCTCATATATTATAGCACAGAGTTTTTAAAAATCAAGAGTTTTTTAAAAAAAGTTTGAATTTTTTATTCGGCACGGGTCGTGAATGATTTTCCACCAGTTTATTCGCCGTATATTAGGAATATATTTTCATTATAACCGTCAAAAAAATCCCTCAGGTTATTGAAAAGCAAAAATATAAATGATATAATAAATTGGTTTTAGTCTATCAGACGATAAATAACCGGCAATATGGAAAATAAGGAGCTGACAAAATGGCAGAAAATGAGAAAAAGACCGTACCTTCCGTTGAAGGCATGGAAGCTCATATCGACACATGGCGAGGCCTTATCAAAAACAAGCAGAGAGGCATTTTCGCCTTTGACGAGCTTGTTGAGATCAAGCTTAAGGCACTCAAAAAGAGAATATACACGGACTTTGAGAACACCGCTCCCTGGAAGATGCGCGAGTGCATCTATAAGGATATCGGCGACTACGAGTATCTCTACGACGGCTGGAAGGATCTTGACGTCGGCGGCTACTGGGGCGGCAACGGACTCAGCTCGTTCTTCAAGAATAAGATCACGATTCCCGAACGCTTCGAGGGCAAGAAGGTCACACTTTACGTTTACTTCGGCGGTGACTCGCTTGTTTCCGTAAACGGCGTACCTTTCCAGGGTCTTGACCCGTTCCGCAACGCAGTTGTTCTTACAGACTGCGCTAAAGCGGGCGATACATATGATATCGACATCGAATCCTACTTCGTATGGCACTCAAACGAAAGCTCGCTTAAAAAGCTTGAGTGTTCATTCATCGCAACAACAGACGATGAGATCAACGAAATTTACTGGGATTTGAAAGCAGTTTACAACGCACTCTTTATGCCGGGCATGGGCAACGACTACGCTACCCTTATCCGCGAATCGCTCAAAGAGGCTTTCCAGTATGTTGACTTTGACGAGCCTGATTTTGACGTATTCAAGGCTAAGCTGAGAATGTGCAAAAAGGTTCTCTATGACAGAGTTTACAACAACCCGAACTACAAGTGCATGGGCAAGCTCGACCTTATCGGTAACTCCCACCTTGACATGGTTTATATGTGGGCATACAAGGAGTTCGTCCGTAAGGTTGGCCGTACTCACGCAACGATGCTTCGTCTTATGGAGCAGTATCCCGACTTCATCTTCTCCCAGAGCCAGGCAGGTATGTATGAGGAAATGAGAGTTCATTATCCGAACATCTTCGAGCAGGTTCAGAAGAGAGTCAAAGAGGGTCGCTGGGAATACATCGGCGGTATGTGGGTTGAGCCTGATTGTAACATCATCTCAGGCGAGAGCTTTGTCCGTCAGTTCCTCCACGGCGTTCGCTATGCCGAGAAGTGGTTCGGCGTAACGCCCAAGACCTGCTGGCTTCCCGATGTTTTCGGCAACAGCTACTGTATGCCGCAGATCATGAAGAAGGCGGGAATGAAGTATTTCGTTACTCATAAGATGGGTATTTGGAACGATACAAACCCGTGGCTCTACAACTCCTTCTGGTGGGAGGGTCCGGACGGATCTAAGGTATTCGCAGCCGTTCCGCCGACACATTTCATCGGTTCAATGGAGCCCGATTCACTCAAGACAAACTGGGTCAAGTATTCCGATAAGGACACCATCGGCGAGTCCATGTACTGCTACGGCTGGGGCGACGGCGGCGGCGGAGTCGATAACGAGATGCTTGAATACGTCAAGAGATATAAGAACTTCCCCGGTCTTCCCGAAACAAAGGCTTGCAAGATTGAGGAATCACTTGAAAATATGCGTCAGAAGGCTATCGCAGCCGGCGACAAGATTGTTACATGGAAGGACGAGCTTTACCTTGAGGAGCATCGCGGCGTTCACACCACAAAGGCTGCTCTTAAAAAGGCAAACCGTTACTGCGAGAACCTCTTCAGAGAGGCTGAGATGTACGCAGTTATCGCAGAAAGCTACGGCTACGAGTACCCGACAGAGGAGCTTGCTCTCGCATGGAGAAAAATCCTTACCAACCAGTTCCACGATTCACTTCCCGGAACTCATATCACCGAGGTATTCGGCAAGCTCATGAGCATCTACGATGAGGTTATCGAAACAGGCGAAAGAGTACGCAATGAGGCTCTTGCAGTTATCGCAGAGCATATCGGCTATGACAAGAACATCGGCAAGCCGTTTGCACTCTTCAACTCCCTTGCAAATGCCGCTACGACTAAGGTTGAGCTTGATTATCAGGACGTTGATATCTTCGATGAGAACGGCAGCAAGGTCGCAACTCAGGCTTACACTAAGCCGAACGGCGAAAAGAAGCTCGTATTCGTTGCCAAGGATATTCCGGCTGTCGGCTACAAGGTTTACTACAAGATGCCTGCCGCAAAGGCTCCCGCTTATGAGGAGAGCAACGGCAAGGAGATCGAGAACGACAGCTTCAAGCTTGTTCTTGACGACAACGCAACTCTTGTTTCGATCTATGACAAGAAGAACCG
>DNGF01000093.1:2028-4193 GCA_003486665.1 Oscillospiraceae bacterium | reverse complement strand
CCGCCGTGAGGTCATCTCCAAGGGCGGCAAGGGCAACGATTTCAGACTCTTCGAGGATATGCCCGGCGGATATGACGCATGGGATATCGTTGCAACGTATGTTGACCGCGAATTCGAGCTTAAGGACGGTATTGTTAAGGATATCGTCAAGGGCGATGTTTATACAATGATCTCCATCGAGAAAGACGTTCTCAAGTCAAAAATCGAGCAGAACATCATCATCTATAACGATCTTGACAGAATCGACTTTGATACTCACATCAGCTGGCACGAGGATCAGAAGCTCCTCAAGGTATTCTTCGACGTTGATCTTCAGACGAAGAACTACACAAGAGATATCGCCTACGCCACAATGGAGTGCTGCTCATACAGATACAATCCGTATGATAAGGCAAAGTTCGAGGTCAATGCTCATAACTGGATTGATATGTCCGATGAGGACTACGGCGTTTCCCTCCTCAACGACTGCAAGTACGGTCATGAGGTCAACGAGCATAAGATGATCCTGACTCTTCTCAAGGCTCCTATCAAGCCCGATCCGAAGTCCGACAGAGGCGACCACTACTTCACATATTCGCTCTATCCCCATGCCGAAACATGGAAGAAAGCAAAGACCCTTGAAAGAGGACTTGAGATCAACCATCCGCTTGTTCCCGTTGACATCAAGTCGGAGGGTGAAATGGGCGCCGACAAGTCTTTCATCACTCTCACGAGCGACAGCATGACTCTTGAGGCGGTCAAGAAGTGCGAGGAGGAGGACGCATACATCATCCGTATGGTTGAGAAGAAGGGCAGAAGCGTTGACGCAAGCGTTAAGTTCTTCGCTCCCCTCACCTACGCCGCAGAGTGCGACCTCATCGAGAGAAACGATGTTCCCGTTGACTTTGACGGCGACACGATCAGCTTCCACGCAACCCCGTTTGAGATCAAGAACTACAAGGTAAAGATCAAATAAAACGATGATTTAAAAAGGGCTGTTGCAAAACAATGCAGCAGCCCCGATTTATTTTAAGCTATGAGTTTCAGTAAGGATTTATCAAAGCAAATTGAAAATTACATTCTTTTCCCCGAAAATATAATAGACGAGGTTATAAAAGCAAATTGCAAAAGCGTTGAACTGCTTTCCGAAAAGCAGATGGCGGACATATGCGCCGTGAGAAGAAATATCTGCGTTACCGCCAACAAGTTTAAGTATTCGCTCGATGACCTCGACCTTATAATTCAAACCGTTGACAGCGATCCGACATCCTCTTTCGCAAGGCTCAGGAACGCCGTAAGACAGATTGAATTCATTCTCGGAGAAAAATAACGGAGGTAACAATGGAAGAGAAAAAAAGACTTATCTATCCCGATGTTTTGCGAATCGTTTCAATTTTCGCCGTAATTGTTATTCATGCCGTCGGCGAGCTATGGAAAATTTTTCCGATGCACAGCAAAAGCTGGATCTCGTTAGTGACCATTGACAGCATGGTTCGCTTTGCCGTTCCCGTTTTTGTCATGGTGTCGGGAATATTTATGCTTTCTCCCGCGAAGGACAGGAGCCTAAAGGATCTGTATTCAAAAAAGATCCTGCGAATTGCGACGTCCTTTGCTTTTTGGTCCGTAATATATCTTGTTTACCGTATGTTCTTTGACATGAATCACAAGATCTTCCCGGTCAAAATCATTATCGGAAAGTTGATTCTCGGCGAATATCATATGTGGTTTATGTATATGATCATCGGGCTTTACATGGTAACGCCGTTTATCCGTAAAATAACCGACAGCAAATCCTCGATGCAGTACTTTCTGATTCTTTGGTTTGCTTTTTGCATTTTAAAGAACTTCGCAAAGCTTATTCCGGGAATGAACGCCTTCGTTTTCAAGTTTTTCGATTCGTTCAAATTTTCGATTGCCGTTGAGTACAGCGGATATTATGTTCTCGGATACTATCTGCATAATTTCCCGCTGAAAAAGCCGACAAGAATATTTGTTTATATTCTCTCCCTTTTCGGTGTGGCTGCAACGGCTTTTCTGACGGTTTATGTGTCTTTCAAATCCTCGGAATGCGTTTCAAAATATTTTGAATACCTGCTTCCGACGACTCTGTTTTCCTCAATCTCGGTATTCTCATTTATTCAGAATATCTGCAAGGACAAAAATCCATCGGCAGGGACGAGAAAAAG
>DNGF01000093.1:0-1997 GCA_003486665.1 Oscillospiraceae bacterium | reverse complement strand
AAGGATAGCTACCCTCTCAAAAATATCGTTCGGAGTTTACCTTTCGCATCTCCTTGTAATGATGACCGTCAAGCAGATCTGCCTTACGCACTTCTCGTTGCCCGGATATGCGATATTCGGAATACTTGTCGTTTCAACGACGGTTATAAGTCCGATCATCTCATATGTTCTCAACAAAATTCCGATAATCAATAAATACCTTGTATAATTACCCGAACCGATCAACTACGCTCAAAGAGCTAAAAGGGGCTTTACATAATGGAAAACAAAAGAATTATTTATCCCGACGTTATCAGAATCGTTTCTGCGTTTGCGGTCGTAACAATTCATGTTATCGGTTTTATGTGGGATATAATACCGATCAAATCCGCCGATTGGCTGACTCTGGCAATATATAACGGTTTTTCGCGTTTTTCCGTTCCTGTCTTCGTGATGGTTTCCGGAATGTTTATACTCAATCCCCAAAAAGAAAAACCAATAAAGGATCTGTATACCCAAAATATTCTCAGAATATGCACATCATATGTCTTCTGGTCGGCAATATATCTGCTTTTCCGTTTCTTTATTTCAAAGGATTTCAGCGGAATAAACGGATTCGAACTTATCAAATCCTTAATCGGTGCTTTCCTGAACGGTGACAGTCATATGTGGTTTATGCCGATGATCGTGGGTCTTTATATTGCGGCTCCGATTCTCAAAAAAGTCACCGCGAATAAAAAGATCATGGAGTATTACCTAATTGTTTGGTTCGTTCTTCAGATATGTCTTGGCTTTATCGGGACCTTGCCTTATCTTGATTTTGCCGCAAAGGTTTTCGACTCGATATATATGCCCGTTGCGTTGAACTACAGCGGATATTTCGTTCTCGACTATTATTTGAGCAAATATCCTTTAAGTAAAAAAACTAATGCCGCGATATATGTTCTCGGCGGTCTTGGGGCGGTATGCTCAATAGTCATGACGATTTTCTTTTCCCTCAAAGCCGGAAAGCCGACCGACAAATACCTTGATTACCTTTTGCCGACAACGGCACTTTATTCGATCGCGGTATTTATCTTTTTTAAAGAGAGGTTCGAAAAGAAAGCGTTCGGCAGTAAGAGCCGTAATATGATAACAAGGATTTCTCTGGATTCTTTCGGAATATACCTGTGTCACCTTTTATTTGTAAGGATAATCTTTTTACTGCCGATAGAATTGCACATTCCCGTAATCATTCGTGTGCCTGTCCTGGTGGTTATCGCCTTTGCGTTCAGTCTGCTGATGTCGGCTTTGCTGAACAGAATACCCGGAGTAAAAAAATACATAGTTTAACGATCGCGTTTTCCGTAAAAAATAAATTGTATAAAAAACTATCGACCCGATGTCAGCATCGGGTCGAATTGTTTTATTCTTCGTAGATTTTCTTTGCCATTCTGAACGCTGCCCATGCCTTAGGCCAGCCTGCATAAAAAGCGGCGTGTGTAAGAGCCTCAGCCATCTCTTCCTTTGTCACTCCGTTTTTCTTCGCGCATGATATGTGATATTCGAGCGAGCTGTCAAGGATTCCGCTCGACATCAGCGCTGTGACCGTTATAAGACTGCGATCTCTCAATGAGAGCTTATCCTCTCTCGACCACACCTGACCGAACAAAACATCGTCGTTAAGCTCGGCAAATTTCGGCGCAAAATCGCCGAGAGCATCTCTGCCTGCCGTTACCTTTTCCATGATAATCACCTTTCTTTATTTATAAAGTGTTATATTCTTCATCGCTTACGGGTTCGCACCATTCGTTTGAGCAATTTTTTCCGGGCATCTCCGCGGCAATGTGCGAAAACCAGCTGTCCTTTTTAGCGCCGTGCCAATGCTTGACCTCAGGCGGAATAACAATAACCGAGCCTGGTTCAAGGCTGACGGGAGGCTTGCCCTCCTCCTGATACCAGCCCTCGCCTGCCGTGCAGATAAGCAGCTGTCCGCCGCCCTCATCGGCATGATGGATGTGCCAGTTGTTGCGGCAGCC
>DNGF01000091.1 GCA_003486665.1 Oscillospiraceae bacterium | reverse complement strand
ATATGCGTTATATCAACCTTTTTGTCGGTTATGCTCTCTCCCTCGATAAGTATTTCGCCCTCGGTGGGAGTTTCAAGCATATTAAGACAGCGCAGAAACGTTGACTTACCCGAACCCGACGGTCCGATAATAACGACTCGTTCGCCCTGCTCAATTGTTACGGAAATGTCTTTCAGAACATGATGATCGCCGAAACTTTTATTCAGCTTAACTACGTCTATCACTCTTTCTCAGTCTCCTTTCCATAAACTTAATGCCAAGCGTAATAAGGCAAACAATTACGATATAGATAACCGCCTTTACAAGGTACGGCACCATAAATTCATAGTTGTTTGTTCCGATATCGTTGAATACCTTATACAAATCCATTGCGCCGACGAAAGAAACAATTGATGTTTCCTTGACGAGCGTGATGAACTCATTGCCGAGAGTCGGGAGAATATTCTTGATAGCCTGCGGAATAACGATTTTGAACATTGTTGTCGCATAGCTCATACCGACGGAGCGGCCGCCCTCCAGCTGACCCGGATCAACCGACAGAATACCGCCACGCATTATTTCCGAAACATATGCGCCGCTGTTCAGTCCGAAAACCGTAATTGCAACATTCAAGCCGTCGATTTTAAATCCAAGCAATGGCATAAGAACATAATAGAACACAAGCAGCTGAACAACCATAGGTGTTCCTCTGAAAATCGCAACATAAAACGAGCATATCTTATCGAGAACTTTCGGAAGCGTCCTGTATTTCGGAAGCACACGAATTGATGCAATCAGCGTACCGATCACAATACCGATGAGCAAACCGATTATCGCAATTTCCATTGTATTCTTCAAGCCCGTGAGAACGTTGTGATAACCGCCGTTGTCGATAAAGGCTTTGAGAAATTTTTCGATTTTGATGTCAAAATTACCCATAAAAAAATCCTCTTAAAGAACAAATACCCCACTTATTTAGTGGGGCTTTGCTTTTATTCCACTTTAATTATGCAACTTCGTTAATTGACTTAACAATGCTGTCTGCCGGAGCAGAGTCGATAATAACGTAGTTGATGTTTCCGTTAATAAGGTCCTGAACTGCAAGAGAACCATTCTTGTAGCCCTTGCCTGTAACCTTGAGGTTGTTCGAAGTGTAGTCGCTCTCATTGTTGATATACATACCGCCGGTTGTACCGTTCTGATAACCGATCTTAACAGAAGCGTCAAAGCTCTGGAGCTTCTTGAGAACCTCATCGGCTGTCTTGCAATCATCAAATGTTGTATCGTCGCCCTTAACAACAACCTTCTGAGATGCCTTGTAATATGTCTTTGAGAATGTAACGGATGCTTCTCTGTCCGGATTAACCGTAAGTCCTGCCATTGCGATATCGCACTTGTGCTGACCTACAGAAAGGCAAACAGCATCAAAGTCCATGTTATCAATAACAAGCTCTTTACCAAGCTCCTTAGCGAGAAGCTGAGCGATTTCCATATCAATACCTGCGTATGAATCGCCTACAGTGTACTCAAACGGTTCAAAAGCAGCATTTGTAGCAACAACGAGCTGATCCTTTGAAGAATCCTTAGCAGCCGACTTAACAAGTACCGGTTCTCCGTCACCAAAGTAACGAGAGCAAATCTCATCAAATGTGCCGTCGCTCAATATCTTGTCAATAAATGCGTTTGTCTTTTCAAGGAGCTCAGGCTGTGCCTTATCAACACCGAATGCATAATTTTCATTAGTAAGGTCGATACCAATAACCTTTGCTGCCTTAACATCGTCTTTCTTTCCGCAACCTGCGAGCATAGCAACGCTTGCAAGAAGCACCAATGACATTACAACTGCAATAATCTTTTTCATAGTTTTGTCCTCCTCTGTTTTTTTGACGTGAACAATATACCACTTTAAATTGAATATGTCAAGCAAAAAGCGAATATTTATTCATTAATATAATTATTTTTTGATTTTAAATACTATTTTAAGAACATTTTCTTTATTTTTGTGCATAATATTAGGTCTGTGTCCGTCCTCCGGGAAAAGAATTGCACATTGATCACCGTCAAGCGTTACCGTTGAAAGCTCCGCGCCCTCATAAAATGCAATATCATCGCCCCTCTCAAAGCCGTTATCGGTCATATTGAGCGAGTCAATCGGCGCCCAGTCCATCTCCTCGCTTCCGTCAAGAACGATCTGAAGATCTATGTATTTTCTGTGGCTCTCAAATTTTCTCTGTTCTCTCGGCTCGGTATCATAGCGGCTGACGGCGGCAAAAAGATCATCTCCGCAGATGTCATACCTGTCGGGCTTCATATCAGTTTTTTTGAAGCTCTCAATAAAATTCATAATATCCTTTGCATAAGGAATTTCGCTGTAAGAGTCCAGCTTGTCAATCGTTGTTACTATCATGGTAATTTTCCTTTCGTGTTATATTGTCACGCTTCAGCTTTTATTCTGTCCGAATTAACATTGCAAAGCTTTGCGTAAATTCCGCCGAGCTTCAGAAGCTCGCTGTGTGTACCCTGTTCGGCAATTCCGCCGTCCTCAAGAACGATAATGTTATCCGCTTTCATGACCGTAGAAAGCCTGTGCGCAATAACAACAACCGTCCGGCTCTTCGAAAGCTCGTCAATCGCCTGCTGAATCAACGCTTCGGTTTCATTATCAACTGCCGAAGTTGCCTCATCGAGAATCAATATCGGCGAATCCTTAAGAACGGCTCTTGCAATTGCAATTCTTTGCTTCTGACCGCCCGAAAGCCGCACTCCTCTTTCACCGATTACCGTTTCATAACCCTCCGGCATCCTGCCGACAAAATCACTTACCCTTGCCGTTTCCGCTGCCTTTAACACCTCTTCGCGGCTTGCCGAGGGGTTTCCGTAGGCTATGTTGTCATAAATTGTTCCGTTAAAGAGAAAAACATCCTGCAAAACCATGGATATATTTTCTCTGAGCGATTTAACGGTAATATCCTTTATGTTTTTGCCGTCCAAAAGCACCTCGCCGTCAATAGGATCGTAAAATCTTTCCATAAGCGAAACAATTGTGGATTTTCCGACGCCGGTTGCTCCGACAAACGCAACCATTTTTCCGGAATTCACCTTGAAAGAAATGTCTTTGAGGACAGGTTCGTTTTCATTATAATAAAAAGTAACGTGGCTAAACTCCATGTCGCCCTTTGCCCTGCCGATATCCTCAGCATTCTCGCCGTCCTTGATCTCCGACTCCATGTCGAGAATTTCAAGGACCCTGTGTCCTCCGGCAAATGCGTTCTGCATATCCTCAATAATTCGCGACAGCGCCGCAATCGGCGAATAGAACAGAGAAAGATACATAAAAAATCCGACAACATCGGGAACCGAAAGAACGTTCCTCATTGCCAGCGTTCCGCCTATTCCCATAACCAAAACCGAGCCTACGGAAGTAAGAAACTCTATGCTCGGAAAGAAAATCGAAGCTACAAAATTGGCACGGATATTAACATAGCTGTAATACTTGCAGTATTCTTTCAAGCTCATGTATTCCTCGGCTTCCCTGCCGAACGACTGAATCTCACGGATACCTGAAATATTATCCTGCACCTTGCCGTTGACCTGTGCCAGCACCTCCTGGTTGCGTTTAAAAAGCGCGTGCACGCGTCCCGAAAATTTAAGACTCACAAAAAGGATGAACGGGACGGGAATAAGTGAAATCGCGGCAAGTATCGGATTGATTAAAAAAATCATTACCGCAACCATAATGACTATAAGAACATTCGAAATCAAATCCGGCAATGCGTGGGCAATCAGCGTTTCCATATTCCTTGAGTCGTTTATTACTCGGCTCATCATCTCGCCCGTTTGCTTGTCGCCGAAATATCTCATAGAAAGCGACTGGAGCTTATTATA
>DNGF01000252.1 GCA_003486665.1 Oscillospiraceae bacterium | reverse complement strand
AGCCGAACCAGCAGAAATACGGGTGATATATTTTTACATTATCCGTGATAAATTTTTCAATCTGACGCTGCTCATTAAACCCAACAGACCAATTATTCAAAGTCAGATCATCGTTTATATTTTCCGCGCACTCCATGACAACGGTTTCTCCTGCTTTATCACACATCACAACCGGATAACCTGTAATATTACGCTCTACGCAATATACCGAATACTCTCCGAAATCCTTGACAAGCTTCGGCTTGAGCGTTTCAGCCACCCTGTCCGCAGGGCAATTCTGAAAATAAAATTCGCTCCTCGGCGGAACGACCTCAAGAGGCATTTCAGCTCCGATAAGCGTCCCTCCGGCAGTATTCCATCCACGGTCAAAGCCCGTAAAATCGAGCGTTTCGCCATGAAAAAGATTCGATCTTTTAAAGAATCCCGAAGAGCAGACTGCATCTTTTTTGTTCGAGCAAAAAACTTCACCGTCGGCTTCCAGTCTATAACAGAGCTTAATCTCACCGTAGTTCATGTTTCCCTCGGCTTTTCTTTCAAGCTGATGGTAATATCCTCCGCCGAGCATTATACCGAGAACATTTTTCCCCTCAATAAGGTATTTTGTAACGTCATATTTCATTACATATATGCGGTGCGACCATTCATCATTAAGCGGATAGACCAAATCCATATCGGGGCGATCGTGATAATCCGAATAAGCCGGCACAAATTCATCTGTTCCGACACGCTCTCCGTTAATATAGAGAATAAACCAGCCCAACCCGCAAATGGTTATTTGTGCTTTATTTACTTCTTTTTTTATCTGTATCTCGGAACGGAACAATGCCGCATCGAGCGAGCCGCGCGGACTGAGCCATCTTGCCTCGCCAAAAACTTCCCTGTGTTTCATATAATAAAAACCTCAATTTAAAATACCGCCGTATTAAAGCTGCAATGCCTTAACACGACGGTGTTTCGATGTTTAATTATTCTACCGTCGCAGTATATCTGCTTACAAAGCCCATGTACTGCTTCTTTGCATTCGAGCCGTTGAATGCCTGGTCGCTGCTCTTCGTCAATCCTGCAATGGCAATTGATCC
Organism: Oscillospiraceae bacterium; assembly: GCA_003486665.1. Taxonomy (GTDB): domain Bacteria; phylum Bacillota; class Clostridia; order Oscillospirales; family Acutalibacteraceae; genus CAG-488. The sequence goes on along the minus strand of DNGF01000252.1, from coordinate 5,115 downwards.
GTCATCGAGCAATGCAACATCCATAACCCTGTCGTCCTCGCCGCCGTTAAGACGAACCGTTGAGGTCGTTTTGCCCTCATCGTTAAGATAGAGGATATAGCCGTCCTCACCGCCGCCGACCTTGTAGCCCTGGAAATCACCTGTTGCGGACTTTGAATATCCGACTACGGCATAGCCGCCCTCAACACACACAATTCCCGTCACGGCGTCATTGTCCGCGCCGCCGATTATTCTTGACCAGCAAACCTGACCCTTATCGTTATACCTGAGAACATATCCGTCACGCTTACCGTAATTCATATTGTAAATTCCGTCAGCTCTCTTATAAATGGAAAATGTTCCGCCTACAACACAGCCGCCGTCATCGGTAGCGCAAAGAGCATTGTACTCGCTCTTTCCCGATCCCTGAAGATACTCAGCCCAATCAAGATCGCCTTTCTTGTTCAGCTTCATAAGCACCGTGTTTTCGGAGAGAGTTTTGTTATATCTGATTCCGGAAAAATCTCCGTCAGCCGACATCGTAACGCAGGTAGCATAAATATCTCCGCCGGAGGTAACGGCAAGAGCGGAAATGTTGTTTGACTTAGTACCCTGAAGAATTCTTCTCCATTTTATATTTCCGTTTTTATCAAACTTGAAAACAAATGCCTTTGTGCCGCCCTTCTGAGTGCCGGTGAAAAATCCGGATTCGGAAATAGCTTTTCCTCCTGCGACAAAGCCGCCGTCTGGCGTCGCGGCAAGCGCGCTGATAAATTCACCGGTTGACGATTCATCCGACGGGAAAACATATTTCCACATGAGGGTTCCGTCTGCCTTAAGACGAACGACAAATGCCGAGTTAGTGGAGGCATTCTTTACTATATCGCCGCTCGTTGCCGCACTTTGACCTGCCGCAACGATTGTGCCGTCCTTAAGCTCTATTACATCATTAAAAGCAATTGAAGCATCGCCGCCGATAATGTATTTCCAAATAACCTTGCCGTCCGAAGAATACTTTACAAGCGAGGTATGCTGAGATGACCATTCTCCGGAAACGCCTTTGTAGTCGCCGTCCTTAGATCCGGAAATTCCTGCAGCGATATATCCGCCGTCCTTACATCCGATAACATCTCGGAATGCGTCAATTCCCGATCCGCCGAAGTATTTTGTATATTCGCACTTTACTTCCTTAATATTTTTCTTGGAGGGATTTTTAATGCCGACAGTTGTTGATGTCGTAATCTTTGCAGGAGAGTTCTTCGTTGTGGGAATATCGTTTGACGAATAATCCGGAGTTTCGCTCGTTTGCTCAAGCTCAAGCTTTCCGTTAACATATTTTCCCGTATAATAAATCATATCGCCGAAGGTGTCCATCTCGTTCTTTGTATAAAGAATATTTCCCTTCGAGTCTTTTTTTCCTGTTGTATAAATTGTTTTTCCGTATTTATCCTTGAGTCCGGTTGAATAAATTCTGTGTCCGCATTTATCAACTATTCCTGTTGCGTCTGTGACTTTACCGTTCGGATCCGTTGCGCCGGTTATTGCCGTAACCTCTTCGGCTCCCTTTTTGAGATCATCATCCACAATGTCAATGCTTTCGGGAGTTTCGGAAACAAGCTTGTCGTTCTTCTCGCCCGGAGCGGCAGAGTCGCCGCACGCGGCAAATGTGCAAACAGACAATGTCAATATAAGCAGCAAAGCAATTAATTTATATCTATTCATATCAATTCCTCCTATAACAGGTTGTTTTTATAATATCATACTTTAATCTTTTTTTCAACTTTTTTCAATACTGTTCTTACTCTGTTTATAGATTCTTAAAAATAAACACGACTTTTGCATTGCTATCCCTTTATTTTATGCGAAAAATGTAGTATAATAGTTATCTTTAAAAGCGAGGTGCATTTTATGACAAAGAAACAAAGAGCTTTACTTTGTGTTGAAGCGTTGAAAAAGGAATATCCCGACGCGATCTGTTCGCTTGATTACAAAAACGATTTTCAGCTTCTTGTTGCAACCAGACTCTCCGCGCAGTGTACCGATGCAAGGGTCAATATAGTCACCCCCGCTCTTTTTGCAAAATATCCGACCGTTGAAGCCTTTGCCGAGGCTGACGTTGCCGACGTCGAGGAACTTATCCGCTCCTGCGGCTTTTATCATACAAAGGCAAAGGACATTGTCGGAATGGCGCAAAAAATCCTTTCCGATTTTAACGGCAAGGTTCCCGATAATATAGAAGAGCTGACCTCCCTGCCCGGTGTAGGAAGAAAAACAGCCAACCTTATTTGCGGAGATATTTACGGCAAGCCTGCCGTCGTTGCCGACACACACCTTATTCGTATCAGCAATCTTCTCGGTTTAGCGGACAGTAAGGATCCTTTTAAGGTTGAAAAAGAACTCAGGGAATTGCTTCCTCCCGAAGAAAGCAATGATTTTTGCCATCGATGCGTTCTTCACGGCAGAGCGGTTTGCGTTGCAAGACGCCCCGCCTGCGAAAAATGCTTTATGTCCGATTTCTGCAAATCGGCAAAAAAATAAAGCCGACATAAAAGACGGCTTTTACTTTCAAGCAAGGCTGACATCGCAATTTATGCGATATTGCCTTAAAACAATATTTTGTATAGAATCAACGCAGCTGCGGCGCCGGCGAGTGCAGAGCCGATAAGCTTCGCCGCAAGAATCAGTCGGTTTCTCTTAAGCTTTGTCGGGGGCGGCGCTCCTGTTTCACCGGCAATTTTTCCTGCGCGCTCTCTGAGCGTACCCTCGCTGACCTGAGAGAATTCAGGCTTTACAAAAAATATAACGCGTTCAAAATATTCGCAGGTCGGTTTTGTTACTTCCACGACCTGATGGTTAACTCCTTTGATCAAACTATCCCTGCTTTCGCTTGTTTTTTCTGTTTTTATTGTTGTCATAATCTATTATTTTTATGCAGAAGAAAATGAATATAGTACGACTCCAAACGACAGTTTGTAACATTTTCCACGTTTTCTGTGGAAGTGTGGAAAACTTTAAACTCTTCACAAAACCTGTGGAAAACTCCGTGGAAAGTGTGGATAACTGGCTTCAGAAACGTTGATTTTACGCATTTTTCCACTTTTTTGACCGTGGAAAACACATTTTTCGTTAAATAATTAACAATGGTGTTGAAATCTTGTCAAGTATTTTTTTGTTATAAAAACCGGAAAAATTTACCTGTTTTTTATAAAATCTTTGTGCAAAACAGAGTTTAAAAAAAGCTTGACAAGGAATTTGTAACAAAAGGTTACAAAATGAATATTTCAATAAAAAACCATCTTAATAAGCAGATACTTTTCGGAGGATTTTTAAATGATCGGCTATGCAAACAACAACAGCGTCACCTTTGACGGTGTAGATAATCTTGATATTGCCCTGACTCTTGACTGCGGACAGGCTTTCCGATGGTCGCCGAAGCCTGACGGTATATGGCACGGAGTGGTCCGTGACCGTGCGGTTGATATTACGCAGAACGGCGAAAAGATTACTGTCATCGGCGATACGGATGAGAGTTTTTGGCGAACTTATCTCGACCTTGACCGTGACTACGGCGCAATTTGCGAAAAATTAAAATCAGACAAATGGCTCAACAGGGCGATAAGCGAATACAGCGGAATACGAATTCTTCGTCAAGATACCTGGGAGGCGCTTTGTTCGTTTATTATTTCCCAAAACAACAACATTCCGAGAATTAAGGGAATAATAGAAAGGCTCTGTGCGGCATTCGGAAAGGATCTCGGAAACGGTGATTTTACTTTTCCCGATGCAGAAAAGCTTGCCGATTGCACTGTAGACGATCTCGCGCCGCTGAGAGCGGGATTCAGAGCAAAATATATTATTGACGCGGCACAAAAGGTTGCCGGCGGTGAGGTTGATCTCGATATGCTTGCCACAGAGAATATGGATGTCTGCCGAGCCGAGCTGATAAAAATTAAAGGTGTCGGCGCAAAGGTCGCCGAGTGTACCCTGCTCTACGGCTGCGGAAGAATCGAAGCTTTCCCCGTTGATGTGTGGGTCAAACGCATTATGGCAGAGCTTTATCCGGAGGGCTTGCCCGAATGCACCTTCGGCATTGAAGGTATCGCTCAGCAATTCCTTTTTCACTGGCGAAGAAACACAGAAGAAATATAGTTTATATAGGAGGCAATATGAAAGAGCTTTTAAAGTACTTGCGGCATTATGTTAAAGAAAGCATTCTCGCGCCGCTGTTCAAAATGCTTGAAGCAAGCTTTGAACTGTTCGTTCCGCTTGTAATGGCGGCAATTATCGACACGGGCATAAAGAATTCCGACAAGCCCTACATTTTCAAAATGGGAATGGTTCTTGTCGGGCTGGCGATTGTCGGCTTCGTCAGTGCGCTGACGGCTCAGTATTTCGCCGCAAAGGCATCGGTCGGCTTTGGCAAGGAGCTGAGAGGCGACCTTTACCGACACATCAATACGCTGTCCTATTCCGAGATTGATAAAATCGGAACGTCCACGCTTATTACGCGTTTGACCGCGGACGTAAATCAGATGCAGACGGCAGTCAACCTTTTTCTCCGTCTTTTTCTGCGTTCACCGTTTATCGTTATAGGCGCGGTTGTCATGGCGTTTACGGTTGACGCAAAAACAGCCGTCATTTTTGCCGTTTCGATTCCTCTGCTTGCCGCGGTTGTATTCGGCATCATGTTCTACTCTGTACCGATATACAAAAAGGTACAAACCAGGCTTGATTCCGTTATGCGTATAACCAGAGAAAATCTTTCCGGTGTACGAGTTATCCGCGCTTTCAACCATGAGCAAAAAGAGATCGAGGATTTTGACGAGTGTTCGGACGAGCTTAAGGATATGCAGCTTTACGGCGGCAGAATTTCGGCTTATCTAAACCCGATAACTTACGTCATAGTCAATCTTTCAATTGTACTTATAATCTATGTCGGCGGTCTGAGAGTCAACACCGGCAGGCTCACTCAAGGCGAGGTTATTTCGCTTATCAACTATATGTCGCAGGTTTTGGTTGAGCTTATTAAGCTTTCAAATCTCATAATAAATCTCACAAAATCCGTTGCGTGCGGAAACCGAATCAATGCTGTGTTCAAGATGAAACCGTCAATCAATGACGGAAACGGGGTTAAGG
>DNGF01000162.1:14319-18792 GCA_003486665.1 Oscillospiraceae bacterium | reverse complement strand
ATCGGAAGCTTTCCGACAAAAAGATTTTCCTGAATCGAAAGCTCGTTGATAACACTCAATTCCTGATAGATAACGCTGATTCCATTCTCGTAGGAATCTTTCGGGGTGAGCTTGCTGAATTCCTTGCCGCCGATGATTATTTNNGATGTCCCAGATGCTCTCGCCGCTACCACGTGGATTTCCGAATAGGGCGATGTCGCAAGCGTAGCTCTGCGGGTTGTCTGCGCAGACCAAGCTCAAGAGGGTTGATTTGCCGGCTCCGTTTTCGCCAAGCAGGACGTGTACTTCGCCTGCCTGAATGTCGAAGGAAATATCCTTCAGCGCCGTAACTCCGGGGAACTTTTTGACTACCCCTTTCATTTCAACGAGAGTACTCATGATATCCTTCCTTTCTCAATACTGCTTTACTGAATATATTATGTGGAAATATTTTGTATATTATGTTGGGTAAAGGTTTACTCAACGGCTATTTAAAAAAGGGGGTTACCCTTTCTCAAATTTTTTAATTTGTGCTTCCTCTTACCGAAAGCTTAACCGGAATCGTGTATTCATGAACCTTGCCTGTATTGTTGTTGATAAGATCCATCAAAACCTCAACCGATTTTTTACCGAGCTGATCCGTGTCCTGAATAACCGTTGTTATCGGCGGATCGGAAATCTCAGTATGCGTTATACCGTCGAATCCGACAAGCTTCACATCCTCCGGAACTCTCCTGCCGCTCTCCTTAAGACCCCTCAGCGCTCCGAGCGCCATGGAATCCGTTGTGCAGAATACACCGTCAAAGTCAACTCCGTCTGCAACAAGCCTCTTCACCGTGTCCCTTGCGTCTGCATAGGAAACTCTGCAAGGAACCATTCTGCTGTCGTCAATCTCAACGCCGTACTGCTTGTGCGCTCTCAGGTAGCCCTGCTTACGTTTGTTGACCGTTGAGTAAGAATTTACATCGTGAATAAGAACTATCTTTCGGCAGCCCTTTTTAATAAGCTCCTCCGTTGCGAGGAATCCGCCCGTTTCGTTATCCGAAGAAACAAAGTTGAATTCAACTCCGGGGCGCCTGTCAATGTAAACAACGGGGACCGTAAATTCCTTTGAAACCTCATCGCCGGGCTTTCTTACGCTGAAATAAATAATACCTTCAACACCCTTTGACTGGAGCGATGCAATGTGATGAGATTCATAATCAACATTCTCGTCGCTGTCGCAGACAAATACGTTATACCCCATCGGGATAACCGAGCTTTCAACCGACCTTACTATCTGTGAGAAATACTCGTTTGTGATATCGGGAATTATTACTCCGATAGTTTTCGTCCTGTTGGTTCTAAGACCCTGAGCGTTGGGATTAATTGCATAATTGTATTTTTCGACGACCGCCATTACCTTTTTCTCCGTTTCGGCGGAATAGCGTCCGTTCTTATTCAAAACTCTTGAAACCGTGGCAATTGATACTCCCGACATTCGGGCAATATCGACCATCGAAATATTTTTGCCGTCCATATTTTCTCCAATTCGTTTTGCTTGGGTAATCGTTTACCCTACGCCCATAGAATAAACCAAAAGAACATGAAAGTCAATAGATTTTCCCCATGTTTTTTATTTTTGTGAATAATGTGCAAAAAACGAACTTGAGATTTAGACATTAAGCGCATGAAAATCTAAAAATCAAAAACATTGTTCTCAGCATAACATCAATTTCTTTGGCAATACCTAACAAATTGCGACGCACGTCTTTTTCAAATCTATTTCCGCCGTGCTGTGTAAAAAATCTTTGACCTGTGCAGGCAAACCGATAAAAATTATGCACAACCCGACTAAAAATCCTGTTATGCAATTCGCACACCCCAATTGTGCGGTTTTGCCCTTGATTTTCATATGCTTGTATGTTATATTATTATAGGTATTTTATAGTGGTTTATTATAATCAAAAACTGTATAAAAGGCGGCGATTTTATGAAAACAGTAATTCTTGCAGGCGGATTCGGAACCAGAATAAGTGAAGAAAGTCACCTTATTCCTAAGCCGATGGTCGAAATCGGCGGAATGCCGATCCTTTGGCATATTATGAAAATCTACTCTGCCTACGGCTACAATGATTTTATTATCTGCTGCGGATATAAACAGCACGTTATTAAAGAATATTTTGCCGACTACTTTCTTTACAGAAGCGATATTACATTTGACTTTACGGATAACGGCAAAATGATCGTACATTCCAACGAGAATGAACCGTGGAAAGTAACACTCGTCGATACCGGACTCAACACAATGACCGGCGGCAGAGTCAAGAGAATTCAGAAATACATAGGCGACGAACCCTTCATGCTCACCTACGGCGACGGCGTTGCGGATATCAACATTGACGAGCTTGTAAAATTCCATAAGGAAAACGGACATATTGCAACACTGACTGCCGTAAACATCGGTCAGCGCTTCGGCGTACTCGATATTGAGGAGGATAATAAAATATCTTCATTCCGTGAAAAGAGCGAAAATGACGGCGGACGCGTCAATGCGGGATTCATGGTACTCGAACCGAAAATCTTCGATTTTATAGACGGTGACGAAACCGTTTTTGAAAAGAAACCGCTTGAAACCTGTGCCTCACTCGGTCAGCTTGACGCATATATGCACGATGGCTTCTGGAAACCGATGGATACACTCAGAGAAAAGCAGCAGCTTGAAAAAATGTGGGCGGACTCCACTGCCCCGTGGAAGATTTGGTAAAGCAAATTATTTATAGACTAAACACGCTGCGGAGAGATTACTATGCTTAATTTATCATTTTATAAAGGTAAAAAGGTTCTTGTGACCGGTCATACAGGATTCAAAGGAACGTGGCTTTGCAACATTCTTCTGCTTGCAGGTGCAGATGTTACCGGATATTCCCTCAAGCCGCCCACCGATCCGAGTATGTTTGAAATTACGAAGCTCGGAGAACGCATGAATTCGGTAATAGGTGATGTCAGAGATTACGATCATCTGAAAAAAGTGTTTGATGAAATTCAGCCGGAAATCGTTATGCACCTTGCGGCTCAACCTATTGTACTTGAATCGTATAATGATCCGAAATACACATACGAAACCAACGTCATGGGTACTGTCAATGTCCTTGAATGTATCAGGACAAGTGCCTGCGTCAAGTCCTTTCTTAATGTAACCACGGACAAGGTTTACAAAAATGATGAAACTATCTGGGGCTTCCGTGAAAATGAACCCCTCGACGGCTTCGACCCCTATTCAAACTCCAAATCCTGCTCGGAGCTTGTAACTCACAGCTACAAAAGCTCGTTCTTTGCGGATAATCATGTAAGAATTTCAACTGCAAGAGCGGGCAACGTTATAGGCGGCGGCGACTTTGCCGCAAACAGGATCATCCCCGACTGTGTGAGAGCGGCAATGAACGGAGAAAGCATCAAGGTAAGAAACCCGAACTCGATCCGCCCGTATCAGCACGTTCTCGAACCGCTTTACGTTTACCTTATGATTGCCGCGGCACAGTATGAAGATGCACAGGCCGCCGATTGGTACAACGTTGGACCGAACGAGTCCGACTGTCTTACCACAGGCGAGCTTGCAGGCTGCGTCTGCGACGCATGGGGCAATGGGCAGAGCTTTGTCGCAGAACACAAGGACGGTCCGCACGAAGCAAACTTTCTTAAGCTCGACTGTTCAAAGGTCAAGTCCGTTTTCGGCTGGAAGCCGCGTTGGACGGCACGTCAGGCAGTCGAAAAGACCGTTGAATGGACAAAGGCATATGTCAGCGGCACGGATATGACAGACTACACAACAAAACAGATAAAAGAATTTTTTAATATATGAACGGAGAAACGGCAATGAACGAAAAAGAACAGCTGCATGACGAAATACTCGAAAAAGTAAAGGAATACTGCGAAAAATATCACAATATTCCGACCGAATTCAAAGAGGGTCAGCGAATCCCCTACGCTTCAAGAGTTTACGACTCTGAGGAGATGGTAAATCTTGTTGACAGCGCACTTGAATTTTGGCTCACGGCAGGAAGATACACGAAGCAATTTGAGAGCGATTTTTGCAAATATCTCGGTGTAAAATTCTGTTCGCTCGTTAATTCCGGTTCAAGTGCAAACCTTGTCGCTTTCATGACCCTCACCTCTCCCCTGCTCAAGGAAAGAGCAATTAAGCCCGGTGATGAGGTCATCACCGTTGCGGCAGGCTTCCCGACAACCGTAACACCGATGATCCAGTTCGGCGCTGTTCCTGTTTTTGTTGATGTAAAGCTCCCGAATGCCGACATTGACGTTTCAATGCTTGAAGAAGCATATTCCGATAAAACAAAGGCGGTCATGGTTGCCCATACTCTCGGCAATCCGTTTGATCTCAAAGCGGTCAAAGCATTCTGTGACAAGCACAATCTTTGGCTTGTTGAGGACAACTGCGACTCGCTCGGCTCAACCTACACGATTGACGGCGAAACAAAATTCACCGGCACTATC
>DNGF01000162.1:12658-14298 GCA_003486665.1 Oscillospiraceae bacterium | reverse complement strand
ATCGGCGATATCGGCACAAGCAGCTTCTATCCGCCGCACCACATGACAATGGGCGAGGGCGGTGCAGTTTATACCAATAATTCGCTTCTTCACAAAATTATCCGCTCAATGCGCGACTGGGGACGTGACTGTATGTGCGAACCCGGTCAGGATAACCTCTGCGGTCATCGCTCTGACAGACAGTACGGCGAGCTTCCGCTCGGCTATGACCATAAATATGTTTACTCTCACTTCGGTTACAATCTTAAAGCGACCGATATGCAGGCGGCAGTCGGCTGCGCTCAGTTAAAGAAATTCCCTACGTTTGTTGAAAAAAGAAAACACAATTTTAAGGTTTTGCATGATGCTCTTGAATGTGTTTCGGACAAGCTCATGCTTCCCGAAGCAAACGAGAATTCCGATCCGAGCTGGTTCGGATTCTTCATCACCTGCAAAGACGGCGTTGACAGGAACAAGCTCGTTCAGTATGTCGAAAGCAAGGGCGTTCAGACGAGAATGCTGTTCGCAGGCAATCTCATCAAGCATCCCTGCTTTGATGAAATGCGCGCAAGCGGCAAGGGATACCGAGTTGTCGGCACACTTGAGAATACCGACAGGATCATGAACGGTTCATACTGGATCGGCGTTTATCCCGGCATGACGGATGAAAAGCTTAGCTATATGGCAAAGACGATTATCGAGGCTCTCGAAAATGAATAAAATAAAGGCACTTTTGCAAAACGAAAAGCTTGCACCGCTGATACAGTTTATAAAATTCGGACTTGTCGGCGTGTCAAATACTGCGATTTCCTACTGCATTGAAATGCTTTGCTATTACGTTCTTTTCAAGAACTCAAAATTCATCGGCATTTTAAATCTGCTTTCGCAGCTCGGAATCTCAACCGACGGCAACAATGTCAGAATCGTTATAACAACGATAATTGCGTTTGTTGTCAGCGTTTCCAACTCATATTTCTGGAACAACAGATATGTTTTCGGGTCGGGCAAGAAAAGCTTTTCTCAGCACTTTAAGACTTATTTCAAGACCTTCGCCTGCTATGGTATAACGGGCTTGGTGCTTTCGCCGATCATTAAAATTTTACTTACTAAAATCAGCGTTCCGTTCTTCATCGCAAGCCTCGGTGCGCTTGTTATAACAATTCCGCTCAATTTTGTCATGAACAAATTCTGGGCATTCAAATCAAAACCGAAAAAGGATGAAGAAAATGAAAATCAGACTTGCTGATTACGTCGCAAACTTTCTTGCCGATCACGGCGTAACCGACTGTTTTACGGTTGTCGGCGGCGGCGCAATGCACCTCAACGATGCGTTCGGTCACAATGAAAAAATACATTGCACATATAACCATCATGAACAGGCAAGCGCAATCGCTGCCGAAGCTTACGCAAGGCTCAATAATAAAATAGCGGCGCTTTGCGTCACAACAGGTCCCGGCGGTACAAACGCAATAACGGGCGTTGTCGGCGGATGGCTTGATTCTATCCCGATGTTCGTAGTCAGCGGTCAGGTCAAATACACCACAACCGCACGCTATGCCGAGCAGTTCACGGAGGGACTTCCTCTGAGAGCGGTCGGCGATCAGGAATTCGATATTACAAACGCTATCTCCTGTATGTGCAAATACTCCGCAATGCTTGAG
>DNGF01000162.1:0-12615 GCA_003486665.1 Oscillospiraceae bacterium | reverse complement strand
CAACGGGCAGACCGGGTCCCGTTTGGCTCGACATACCCGTTAACTATCAGGGCAGTTACATTGAAACCGACGACCTTGAGGGCTACGATCCTACGCAGGATGACAGTGAGCTTCCGCCCAAAGTCGGCGATGATGTAATTAAAATAATTCTCGAAAAAATAAAAAATGCAAAACGTCCCGTTATCTATGCAGGCGGCGGAATACGCCTTTCGGGCGGTTATGATGCTTTTCAAAAAGTTTCAAAGCTTCTCGGAGTTCCTGTCGTTACATATTGGAACAGCATTGACGTAATAGAGGACAAAAATCCTCTCTATTGCGGCAGGGGCGGCAACATGGGCGACCGTCCGGGCAACTTTGCCGTTCAGAATTCCGATCTTCTTCTTACAATCGGCACAAGAATCAGCATCCGTCAGGTCGGCTACGACTACGGCACATGGGCAAGAGCCGCCGAGGTAATCATGGTTGATATCGACAAAGCCGAGATGAAGAAGCCGACTATTCATGTCGATATGCCTGTCTGGGCAGACGCAAAGGACTTCCTTGAAGCTGTTCTCAGAAATGTTGACGATAAGAACTCTCCTGTTTTCGGCGGCGATGACTGGCGCAGGCAGTGTCTTGACTGGAAAGAAAAATATCCCGTTGTTCTTCCCCGCCATAAAGAAGAAAACGGCGAAACAGCAAACGTTTACGCTTTCATTAAGTATCTTTCGGATCAGCTTCCCGAAAACTCGCTTACAGCCGTCAGCAACGGTGCGTGCTGCGTTGCAGGTCATCAGTGCTGGACAATCAAGCACGGCTCACGCTTTATAATCAACAGCGCGATCGCAAGCATGGGCTACGGTCTGCCCGCATCTGTCGGTCTTTGCGTTTCGGGCGGCAAGCAGGACACGATTTGTCTTGAGGGTGACGGAAGCATAATGATGAATCTTCAGGAGCTTCAGACAATCGTTACCAACAAGCTCCCGATAAAACTGTTTCTCATCAACAACAGCGGCTACCACAGCATCAGAATAACTCAGAACAATCTGTTTAAAGACCATACAAAAGTAGGTATCGGTCCTGAGAGCGGAGATCTCTCTTTCCCGAAATTTGAAAGTATAGCCAAAGCCTTCGGCTTTCCTTATTTTTCGGCAAGCAGTAATTCTGAAATGCAGGAAGCAGTCAAAAAAGCTCTTGCAACCGACGGCTACGCTTTCTGCGAAATATTTACGGATACGAAACAGGTTTGGGAGCCGAAAAGCAGTACAAAACGTCTTCCGGACGGAACTCTTGTAAGTCCTCCGCTTGAGGATCTCGCTCCGTTCCTTGACAGGGACGAACTGGCTCAGAATATGTATATTCCGTTGATAAAAGAGTGATCTTATGAAAAAAGCCGTAATAACAGGCGCAACAGGTTCAATAGGACGCGCGATAATAGACAAGCTCGTTAATGAAAATATTGAAGTCACCGTGCTTTACCGCAAGGGTTCAAAAAGGGTTGACGGCATTCCCGACAACAGCCTTATTAAAAAAATCTGCTGTTCCCTTGATGAATTGGAAAGCTTTGTTCCCGAAGAAAACGATTATGACGTTTTCTATCATCTTGCATGGGCAGGTACTACAGGAGCGGCAAGAGATGACGCGGATCTTCAGCTCAAAAACGTTAAATATACGCTTGACGCGGTAGATCTTGCCAAACGTATGGGCTGCCGAAAATTTATCGGAGCCGGTTCGCAGGCAGAATACGGACTTTGCGGCAAACCGCTGACATCTGAAACTCCGACCTTTCCGTTCACGGGCTACGGTATGGCGAAGCTTGCCGCAGGTCAGCTCAGCAGACTTAAATGCCGCAAGCTCGGTATTGATCACGCATGGGTGAGGGTTCTCAGTGTTTACGGAAAATATGATCCGGAAAATTCCGTTATAAAATCGGCGATAAGAAAATTTACAGCCAACGAAAAAGCTGAATTCAGCAAAGGCGAACAGCTCTGGGACTTTCTGAGTGCAAGGGATGCAGCAGATGCGTTTTACCTTGTCGGCTGTGATAAAGAGCATAACGAAAAAACATATTGTCTTGGCAGCGGCACAGCCGAACCGCTGAGAGAATATATTGAAAAAATACATGAAATTTGTGTGAGCAATTCGGAAATTGACTTTGGAGCAATTCCCTATTCACATAATCAGGTCATGTTTTTACAGGCGGACATTTCCGAGCTGACAAACGATACAGGATTTGTTCCCCAAATCAGCTTTGAAGCAGGAATAAAAGAACTTTTGGATTGAGGGTTTGAATATGAAAAAAATCAGCATAATGATTCCGTGTTACAACGAGGAGGAAAACGTTGTACCGATAAGCGAGGCTGTCATAAACGAGCTTGGAAAGTCATTGCCCGAATATGACTATGAGATACTCTTTATCGACAACGATTCAAAGGACAATACTCGTCCGCTTCTCCGTGAGATTTGCAGAAAAAATCCGAAAATCAAGGCAATATTCAATGCCAAGAACTTCGGACAGTTTAATTCTCCCTATTACGGAATGCTGCAAACAACGGGCGATTGCACAATTTGTATGTGCTGTGACTTTCAGGATCCCATTGAAATGATTCCGAAGTTAGTTCATGAATGGGAAAACGGTTATAAAATCGTCTGCGCCATTAAAACAACGAGCAAGGAAAATAAAATTATCAGATTTTTACGAACCTGCTACTACAAGCTTATTAAAAAGATGAGCGATGTTGAGCAAATCGAGCATTTCACAGGTTTCGGTCTTTATGACAAGAGCTTTATTGAAGTCCTCAAAAATCTCAAGGATCCCACGCCTTTTCTCAGGGGCATTGTGGCTGAACTCGGCTACAGACGAAAGGATATTCCCTATGAGCAGGCAAAGCGCAGAGCGGGAAAAACGCACAACAATTTTTATACGCTTTATGACGCGGCAATGCTCAGCTTTACATCATATACAAAAATCGGTCTGCGCCTTGCAACGTTTTTCGGCGTAGGCGTAGGTGCGGTAAGCTTTATAGTCGGCATGGTTTATCTCGTTCTGAAGCTTATCATGTGGGATAACTTCCCGATGGGCATGGCACCCGTGCTTATCGGAATGTGTTTTCTCGGAAGCGTTCAGCTTTTCTTTATCGGTCTTCTCGGCGAATATGTCCTCAACATAAATACAAGAGTCATGAACCGACCGCTTGTTATTGAAGAGGAAAGAATTAATTTTAACAAAACTGATGAATTAGGAGAAAGCTGCGATAACTGACGCAGCAGGAAAAGGCTATGTTAAAAAACAAATTAACCAACGAAAAGCTTGATTTAAAAAGCTCGATATATAAAAGAATTACTAACCCGTTTTATTTGATAGCGGTTGCATTGACTGCTATCGGAACGTACGGCTTTTATTTAGCCAATCCCTCTCCTTCAATCGACTGGCTTTCCTATGACAAGTATTACAGCGGAGTTCTTTTCGGTCAGGGAAGATTTACGGCAACGATCGTTGAAAGAGTCCTCGGACTTTGGAATTGCCCTGTTTGGTTCGAACCGATTCTCGGTCTTGTCTGCTTTATTCTCGGAACACTGATAATGCTCGCAATTTTCGACGGCTTTATCGAATACAAAAGCATTGTTCCGTCAATCGTTTTCACCTGCATTTATATCACGTTTCCGCTCCTGCCCGAATACTTCATTTATAACGGAGCCATTCTGACAGTCGGCGGCTGTACGGTTCTGCCTTCACTTGCTCTGTATTTCCGTATTAAATACCGTGATTTTTCGAGAGGCTCTCTTCTTCCGATCATCCTTTTGATATTTGTGGTTTCGGGATACGAATGTATGATCCTGCCGTATATCGGTATGGTTTTTGCTCTGTTCATTTTGATTGAGCATGAAAGCGGAAAACTGAAATTCAAAGAGATAATCGTCAAAGGATTTTATTTTGCTTTTCCTCTCGGATTAAGCGTTATTTTGGAATTTATTATCACAAGAATTCTTATCAAATTATTCTCAATAAAGATTAACAATAATGCAAACATATCCACCTTATGGACGAAAAGTCCAAACCCCATCATATCTCTTTTTTCCTCCTATTTCAGCAACTGGTTCTCTAAAATCTTTTTCAATCCGGCTTTTGCCGTTTTGTTTGCAGCGGGAATTATCTTTTTTGTTCTGTTCATTATAAGAATCAAAAAGACCAAAAGTTTTTCAAGCGTTCTGCTCTTTCTCGGTTTGCTTCTCACAGTTTTTGCAATGACATTATACAGATGCGGCGGAGCCGAATTCAGAACCGAGCAAGGTATGCCGTTTTTCGTTGCATTCACGGCATTTCTCCTTAGCCTCCACGTAAAATCAGGTAAAAAATTTACTCAAAGACTGTTCGCTTCGGTATTTGTTTTCGCCCTCATTATCCAAATCGGCGCTTCAAACAAAAGCTATTGGATAAACAACCAAAGATATGAGGAAGAAAAAAATGTTATCCTGACTTTAAACAGCAGAATAACAGAAAACTTTGATTCAAGTAAACCGGTCGTATTTATCGGCTTTTACAAAATGTCGGATAACCTCATGGAAAAAATAACCATTGATGAGTCAACGCGATATGCTAAAGCTCTTCGACGTTTTCTTACCGACAAATCCTATAAGGCGGCAATTAAAAAGTATGATTACATCGGAAATTCATATCTTGCTTGGAGCGTAAGGTACCCTTTCGATGCCGACAAGCCGGACTCTGAGCTTTACAAATTCTGCAATTATATCGGTGTCAGCTTCAAGCAGTGTACCAAAGAACAATTTGATGAAGCTAAGAAAAAATACTCAAAAATCAAGCCGTATCCAAGCAAAGACTGCATCGTTGAAACAGATGAATATATTGTCGTAAATTTAGGCTGATCAAAGGGGCTGTTGCATTAAGCACAGCCCCTTTTTGTATGGTATTTTATTGTTCCTTTTCGCGTATATGTTTGTCCCAACCGCATTTTCCATTGACAAACGATTCCATGCTGATTATTTCCTTTGAAGTATATCTATAGGATCTTTTATAATAGACTAAAGGATCATCAATCGTTAAATTTGAAAAACAAATGTATGCAATCTTTCGCTCCGTATCGTTTACCCCGATAAGCATTAATTTATCGAATGGATCTTCACGGCTGTTATCTATAAGGATAAATCGGTAGCCCTCTAAAGTAAACGATCCGCGCTCAGCATTAGGGTAATATACAGTATCTCCCTGACCGTATTTATGCACTTCCAATAGCTTTTTCTGATAAGTTTCAGTATTATACTGTATTATTGCGGTTGCGCTGTCACTTCCGTTTTCTCTGTTAAAAGTGTAGAACTCCGAACCGTCCGATTTTCTGATTTCCTCAATAGTCGGCATTTCAGAAAAGCCTACGACTGTCTGAACATAACTTTCAACATTTTCGCTGTAACGATACGGTCTTGATCCAATACATGTAATCGAAGAATAGATAACTGCTATCCCCAAAACTATTATAAGGAAACTCAAAGCAGTGGACTTAGTTTCCTTTTCATTGTTGCCCTCGAATTTCATAACTAACGTTCTAAGAACTATAATTAAAGGAATAAGTCCTAAACTTACCAACGGGATTATCAGATTCTCGCCCTTTTTCCAACAAATATACAGTCCGATACACGAAAGTATTGCCAAAACGGCAAGCATCAAATTTCCGCTTAAATATTTATTATTCATTTCCTTTTCTTTCCGAATATATTTCTTTGCAGCTCCGCCATCTTTTTACGGCGGGCTTTTGTTTCGTCGGCATCAATTACGAAGCCGCTTTCCGTTTTCTCTATTATGTCGCCCTCTCGGATTTCCTGCGGCAATTCGTCAACACTCAGCTTCAGAACGTTGCCGTCATCATCCTCACAAACAGCAATATTTTCTTCAATCCTGTCTATTGAGTATTTCATCTTATCACCTTAAAGCGATCGTCAAATCGCGGCTTCTCCTCCGGCTTCTCGTCGGGATAGCCTATTGCTATTGCAATGAGAAATTTATAATTTTCAGGAATATCCCATGCCCTTTTCCACTTGTTGCCCTCGGCATTTCCGTCGGCAAATAGTGCGCCGACACTTGCGATTATACACGTTCCGAGTCCGAGGCTCTGAGCGGCAATGCAAATATTTTCGCACATGATTCCGCCGTCCATATAGCTCTCGTTTTCGGCAAAGAGTACAGCAAAGGTCGGAGCATTGTGATAAACCGGATTAACGTCCCAGCGTGTATAAGCAGGTGTATCATAGCCCACAAGCTCCTTGAAATCGGTGTTCATTCGGTCAAGCATTTCCTTGTTTTGAATAAAACGAACGTGACACGGCTGCATATTTCTTCCGCTCGGCGCTTTTCTTGCCGCCTGCATGAGCAGGTCAAGCTGTTCGTCCGTAATCTGTTCTTTTTTGTATGATCTTATTGTTTGTCTTTCGAGAATAGTCTTAATTACCTCGTTCATTTTGATACCTCTCAATCAACTTTTTTCTTGTGGTTATATTATAAACCAGCGCGCTTACAAAGTAAATTACGATAACCGCCGCAATCGCGATCAAAGAAGATCCGATAATTACCACACCTATTATCTTCGCCAAGAGAACAAACAAAGCAGCAATTGCAGCAAGCAAAGCAACGACCTTAACTGCGAACATCGGCAGCTGCGGAGTACAGCACGGAGCAATGCTGAAAATATATGTCTTGACCGGCTCGGCAAGCGGCTTGTCGCAAACATCGCCGTAGCTTACCGTATAGGTCTTGTAATCTCTCACATTGCTTTCTTCAAACTCAAATACTCTGACCTCTCGCTGACGTATGCCATAGGTGTTGTAGCCGGCTCCGGGGCAATAGCCGAGGTCGATTCCGTCAACGGTACCTATAAAGCTGTCATAGTGATCATGACCGCAATAGACGGCAAAAACGTCACCCTGCTTTTTCAGCTGTTCGAACTCGCCGCACTCGCGCGGCAGAGCCGCAGGCGTTTCGCCGTACTCGCCCATGAATTTAATACCGTCCCTGCGCTTGTAATATTCGCCTTTTCTGGTTCCGTAGGCAGGCTCGGCACCCTCCGTTCCCTTCGGGACCTTTTCGAGCAGCTGATATATTTCGTCAACGGGAATATGTTGAAAAACGATTGAATCCGCATTGACTTCACGGCTTTTTTTGTCAAGCCATTCGAGCTGTTCCTTCCTGACATCGCCGTAAACTCCGTTGGTTTTTGAACCCGTGTCAAAGACATAAATATTCATCGCCGTGCGGCTTCCGTTGGAGGACATGATCGGCACATTAAATGTTCCCGCATCGGGTCTGCCATCGTTCAGATCGTCAAAGCAAATACAGTTTTTCATTTTTGCGTAAATTTTCGCCTGCTCTTCATTCGGGAGTCCCGTTTCGCGGTCGTGGTTGCCGAATGTCAGCACAAAGGGAATATCAAAGCTTTCAAAGACGCTAAAAAGCCGATTGATTGCTTTTTCGACATTTTCTCGGCACTTTTCGCCCTTGCCCCAAAGGTCAACGACATCAAGCTGATCTCCCGTAAAGACTATCAGATCGGGCTTTATGTTTTTCACCGCCGCCTCCATGAAGCGAAGCGTATCAACGCAGGTGAAACGATTATCCTGCAAATCGGAAATCTGCAAAACCTTAAGACGTCCGTTATTAAATTTTATCTGCTTTCTCATACTCAATTTAATCACCGACTTGATTATATCATCAAAAGTTGCCGCAGTCAATCTCACCTCGGCGACAGTTTTCTTCTTTTTCCGCCGCTTACCTCTAAAAACTTCCTTATTCTCATTGACATTACATCTTAAAAATATTATAATTATCATGTTTGGAACAGAGTTCCATATCTCATTTGGAGGTGCTTTCATTGGTAAGAGCAATTGTCGGCGCTAACTGGGGCGACGAAGGTAAGGGTAAAATCACAGATATGTTTGCTTCCAAAGCGGATGTAGTTATCCGTTTCCAGGGCGGTGCAAACGCAGGTCACACAATTATTAACGATTACGGAAAGTTTGCTTTGCATCTTCTTCCGTCAGGTGTATGCCATCCCGAAATTACAAACATTATCGGTAACGGCGTAGCTCTTGACATTCCGAAGCTTGTTAAGGAAATTAACGATGTTACTTCAAAGGGCGTTCCTCAGCCAAAGCTTCTTGTTTCCGACAGGGCACAGATCATGATGCCTTATCACGTTCTTCTCGACACATATGAGGAAGAGCGTCTTGCGGACAGGCAGTTCGGCTCAACAAAATCAGGTATCGCTCCGTTCTATTCGGACAAGTATGCAAAGATCGGCTTCCAGGTATGCGATCTTTTCTACCCCGATGAGCTTAAAGAAAAGCTCACAAACGTTTGCGAGGTCAAGAACCTCCTGCTCGAACACGTTTATCATAAACCGCTCCTTGATGTTGACGAGCTGTTCAACACACTCATGGAGTACAAAGAGATGATTGAGCCTTATGTTGCCGACACGGGCGCATTTATCCGTCAGGCAATTAAGGACGGCAAGGAAATTCTTCTTGAGGGTCAGCTCGGCTCACTTAAGGATCCCGATTTCGGTATCTATCCGATGGTTACATCCTCCTCAACTCTTGCAGGCTATGGCACAGTCGGTGCAGGTATCCCCGCACATGAGATCAAGGATATCATCACGGTTACAAAGGCTTATTCCTCGGCAGTCGGCGCAGGCGAATTCGTCAGCGAGATTTTCGGTGAGGAAGCCGATAAAATGCGTAATCACGGCGGCGACGCAGGTGAATACGGTGCAACAACAGGCCGTCCACGTCGTATGGGCTGGTTCGACTGCGTTGCAACACGCTACGGCGTTGAAGTTCAGGGCGCAACTCAGGTTTGCCTGACCGCTCTTGACTGCCTCAGCTATCTTGACGAGATCAAGGTTTGCACAGGCTATGAGATTGACGGAAAAATCGTCAAGGACTTCCCGAACACTCATATGCTCAAGAAAGCAAAGCCCGTTCTCGTAACACTTCCGGGCTTCAAGTGCGACATCAGGGGCATCAAGGAATTTGACAAGCTCCCGAAAGAAGCACAGGACTATGTTCTCTTCATTGAGAAAGAGATCGGCAAGCCGATCACAATGGTTTCCAACGGTCCGAAGAGAGAAGAAATTATTTATAGATGAATAAATTTACTGTCGTGTTACAGACTTCAAAAGATGTGACACGGCAGTCACTATCTAAGAAAGGACGAAAAGAATGAACGAAAAAATACTTGTCCTCGACTTCGGCGGACAGTACAATCAGCTCATCGCCCGCAGAGTCCGTGATTTCAACGTTTACGCCGAGATCCTCCCCTACACCACTGACCTTGAAACCATCAAGGCAAACGGTTACAAGGGAATTATCTTCACAGGCGGACCGAACTCTGTTTTCGATATGGAATCTCCTCATTACACAAAGGATATTCTTGACATCGGCGTTCCAATTCTCGGCATCTGCTACGGCTGTCAGCTCATCGCATGGATGGGCGAAGGCACGGTTGCAACCGCTCCCGTTTCCGAATACGGCAAGATTGAGCTTCAGCTGAGCAAGGACAGCCTTCTTTGGGAAAATGTTCCCGAGAAGAGTGTTGTTTGGATGAGCCATACGGACTATATCTCTGAGCCGCCCAAGGGCTTTGAGATTATTGCTAAGACCGACAACTGCCCCTGCGCCGCAATGCAGAACGCAGACAGAAAGCTCTATGCCGTTCAGTTCCACCCGGAGGTTACTCATTCCGAGTACGGCAATCAGATGCTCAGAAACTTTGTTTTCAACGTTTGCGGCTGCACAGGCGACTGGAAAATGGACAGCTTCATTGATACGACTGTTGAAAAACTCCGTGAAAAGATCGGCGATAAAAAGGTCGTTCTCGGTCTTTCTGGCGGCGTTGACAGCTCTGTTGCCGCCGCACTTCTCAGCCGTGCTGTCGGCAAGCAGCTCACCTGCGTTTTTGTTGATCAGGGTCTTATGAGAAAGGACGAGGGAGATTTTGTCGAAAAGACCTTCACTTCCCTCTTTGATATGAATTTTGTCCGTGTAAACTGCGGCGATCACTTCCTCGCGATGCTCAAGGGAGTTGTTGACCCCGAACAGAAGAGAAAGATTATCGGCACAGAATTCTATAAGGTATTCTGGGACGAGGTCAGAAAGCAGGCAGAGGACGGATTTTTCGCACAGGGTACGATTTATCCCGACAGAATCGAATCCGGCAAAGGCAAGAGTAAGGATAAGGCAAACACAGCCGTTATCAAAACTCATCACAACATGGTCGAAAAGCCGTCGGATATACAGTTCCTCGGCACGATCGAGCCGCTCAAGGATCTTTTCAAGGACGAGGTTCGCAAGGTCGGCGAAATGCTCGGAATTCCTCATGAGCTTGTATGGCGTCAGCCGTTCCCGGGTCCGGGTCTCGGCGTAAGAATTGTCGGCGACATCACAGCCGAAAAAATAAGAATTCTTCAGGACGCAGACTTTGTGCTCAGAGACGAAATGGCAAAGAACGGCTATGAGAAGAACCTCAGCCAGTTCTTCTGCGTTTACACAGGCTCAAAGTCGGTCGGCGTTATGGGCGACCACAGAACATATGAGAATGTAATTGCGATCCGCGCCGTCACAACGGATGACTTCATGACCGCAGATTGGGCAAGAATCCCGTATGATATCCTCGCCACCGTCTCCAACCGCATTACCAACGAGGTTGACGGCGTCAACCGCATCGTCTACGACATCACCTCCAAACCCCCCGGAACGGTTGAGTGGGAATAATACCCAAAAGGCCCCAAAGCCTTGAAATGCCGGACTTTTGTCTTACGGAATTGTCCCGTGACAACGATTTGGCAGCAATTCTTGATTATCGGCAAAATTGAATAAATATTGTCTGAAAAGATAAGAGCTATCTGATTCAATTTACGAATCAGATAGCTCTTTTTGTATCTATAGCTTTGTGAAATACCATAGAAAGGTATAATCATTAAAGTCAAAGCTGTCACCGTTATCGTCTATAACATAGATGCCGTCAATGACGTATGAATACTCATACTCTGCACCGACTTTGAAGTTACCTTCTTTCGGAATGTGATGACACCTGCTGATACGAACATCGTTAATCGTTCTGTCATCTGCTATTTCGGCATCTGTCCGCGGACCCACTCCGTCCGTAAGCTTATCAACGCACACTTTTGCCCTTTGCATCTTTTCAAGCTCTGTCATTTCTATTCTCCTCAAAGTTACTTCTTACTCAATCGAAACCATCTGATGAATTTCAACTTTCGGGACGGTGAACGAAACTTTTCCATCAGCGTATGTGAAGTTGATTTCTTCGTTCTGCGGGACGAGGATGACCTTTTCGGGCTTATCGCATTTCACGCTGACATCGACATCATAGAGCGGAACAATGTCCTCAATTACTTCCGTATCCTTGCCGCGCACGGTTGTGTGAGCATAAAGGAGATGGACAATTTTTCTTTCATTCTGCTGGAGAAGCGTGACGATGCCCTTGTCGGGGACGGTGCTTTCAATCGTAAATTCTCCGTCCATAAGGCGCTTGATAACGTATGCGACAAGCTCCTTAATATGGAAATCGCCTGTTTCTGCATAGCCTCTGAAAATATCCCATCCGATATAAGCGATATTGCCCTTTATTGCAGCGGTCGAATAGGTAAGGCTTCGGTCGTTCGGAGCGTGCTGATGCGAGCAAAAATGCTCGGCGGTGCGGTTAAAATACGGATTCTGTCCGTTCGCAATGATTTCTGCATCAATATTATCAAAGCGATAGTTTACCGCGCGCATAAGGTACTCCGTTTTGCCGTTTACCGTGTCAAATTCGGGAATGAAATACGTAGGTCTGAATTCATTTTCGCCGATAAACTTAACGCCTGTATCAACGCAGAATTCGTTATTCTTATCAAGTCCCGATACGCCCGAAAGAAGCAGCTTGCCGCCCTGCGTCAGGTAGTCCCTTATCTTTGCTTCAAGCTTCCCGTCGAACACCCAAACGTCGGGCAAAATCAGCATTTTATACTTTGTAAAATCTTCATCAAGGTCAATAAAATTGTAAAGCCTGTTCGTTTCAAGAAGAATACGGTTTGCGCCTGCATCGTACCAACCGCCCTCATCTCTGCCTTTTATGCACTCGGCGGCAAGCACGGCGATATCGGCAATATACTTCGCACCCTTGCACCACGGTTCTTTTGCTTCAACCTCTGCGTAAGCTTTTCCGATAAGTCCGTAGGTCGATTTGTTGAGGAGTCCCTCCGGGTGCATCTGATCGCCGATTGAGCATCCGCCGCCCTCTGCAAGAGAAAGCGCTGTTTCATAGCGAAGTGCATTCGGGTGCTTAAAGCCTCCGAACTCGCCCCATGTCTGGTGGAATTTGCCCGTCATGCCAAGGAAGCAATCGCGCTGAGTTCTTGCGTATGCCGCGGACATCGGGAAGTGGTCGTAACCCCAGCCGCCCGTAGGGAGGCTCTCCAGTTCAAGGCAGTCGATCGTGTCAATGAGATCGCGCCTGCCCTTTGAAACGTGTCCTGAATTCTGGAAAATAACCGTTTCGGAGTTGTGCTTATGAACCGCTTCCTCTACCCTGTCAAGATAGTTGCGGTACACCTTTTTGCCGAATTCTTCAACGTC
>DNGF01000173.1:960-3466 GCA_003486665.1 Oscillospiraceae bacterium | reverse complement strand
AGGTTGTCGGTTCGGATGTCAGGGAGCAGGATGTTTTCGCGATCGCCCAGTCCGATGAAAAGTACTGTCTTTCCGTTCTGCGCTTCTATGACGGCAGACTCAGGGATAACGAGTGGTTTCTGCTTAATGAAATAGACACACTGCCCGAAGCAAGGCGCGAGCTTATTACCCGATTCTACTCGATGGGAAGACACATTCCGCCGTTCATCACGGTTGACGGCGAGGTTGATGACAAGGATTTGCTTGTCAGATGGCTGAGCGAAAATGCAGGGCGCAAGGTCGAAATCAATGTTCCTCAGCGCGGCAGACAGGTTGAAATCATGACGATGTGCATGAATAATGCGGCGCAGAAGCTGGCGCTGAGCATGGGCAGAAACGCAAAGGCAACCGCGGCTCTTGACGAGCTTGCAAGACTTCTCAATCTGCCGAAGCCGCCTGTTATGATCGAATCCTACGATATTTCTCACACGGCAGGCAGCGACAATGTCGCCGGTATGGTGGTTTTCAAAAACGGTTTGCCTTACAAAAAATCCTATCGCCGATTTGCGATAAAGGGTTTTGACGGTCAGGACGACTACGGCTCGATGGCAGAGGTTATCTCACGTCGGCTGAACAGATATGAGGAGGAAAAGGACAGCGGCGAGGGCTTCGGAATCCTCCCCGATTTAATTCTTCTCGACGGCGGACAGGGACAGGTCAACGCGGTTTTGCCGATTGTCAGAGCATTCGGATATGATATCCCCGTTTACGGCATGGTTAAGGATAATAAGCACAGAACCAGAGCCATTGCATATGACGGCGGCGAGATAGCAATCAATTCCAAGCGTCAGGCGTTTACCCTTGTTTCCACAATTCAGGAAGAGGTTCACCGCTTTGCGATTTCTTATCATCGCTCGAAGCATCAAAAATCCTCGCTCGGCGGTACTCTGACAAAAATTGACGGAATCGGCGAGAAAAAAGCTAAGGCGCTTTTGAAGCATTTTAAGACGGTGACAGCGGTAAAAAATGCGGAAATTGACGAACTTTGCCGTGTTGAGGGGATAAACAAAGCCATAGCACAAAAAGTTTATGATTATTTCAGAAAAAATGTTGACAACACAAGGTAAAAAATGTGATAATAAGATGTATATAAGAAAGGCGATACCTCGCAATCGGTGAGTGTGCCGCATTTGTGCGGAACAGCCTTAATTTTAAAACAAGGAAGGGAGCTTGAGCCGTGCGTGTAATTACGGGAACAGCAAGAGGTCGGGTTCTCAAAACGCTGGAGGGTGAGGATGTTCGCCCAACAACGGACAGAGTCAAGGAAGCAATTTTCAGCATTATCCAGTTTGAACTGGAGGGCAGACGTGTTCTCGATCTTTTTGCGGGATCGGGTCAGCTCGGAATCGAAGCGCTCAGCAGAGGCGCGGCATATGCGACCTTTACCGACATGAGCGCCGAGAGCGTAAATATAGTTAAGCAAAACCTTATTTCAACAAAGCTTCAGAACAATGCCGAGGTAATCCGTACGGAAGCGGTTACATTCCTTAAGGGTAACAGGAAGAAGTACGATATAGTGTTCATGGATCCTCCGTATTCAAAGGGAATTCTGCAGAACACATTGCCATATGCCGTTAAAAATGTGAATGACGGCGGCGTAATTGTCTGCGAACACCCTTACGGGGAGGAAATGCCGCAGACGGTCGGAGGCTTTTCGGTTTACCGCGGCTATAAGTACGGAAAGATCGGTATAACGGTTTACCGTAAAAACGAGGAGGACGGGCAATGAGAACGGCAATATGTCCGGGCAGTTTTGACCCGGTAACAAAGGGTCATCTCAGCGTTATAAAAAGAGCCTCAAAGCTTTTTGACAGAGTGATCGTTGTTGTGATGATCAACCCGAAAAAACCGGTCGGATGTTTCGCTCCGGAAAAACGGGTGGAGTTTATAGAGAGATGCGTTAAGGATCTGCCGAACGTTGAGGTGGATTTTTACGACGGCTTGCTTGCCGAGTATGCAAAAATCAAAAAAGCGGACGCAATTGTTAAGGGCTTGCGCGCTGTTTCTGATTTTGAAGATGAATTTCAGCAGGCGCTGACAAATAAGCAGCTCAATCCCGATGTTGAAACGGTGTTTGTGACGGCAGGTGCGGATTATATGTATCTTTCGTCCAGCATTGTTAAACAGGTCTGTGAGCTTGGCGGTGATGTTTCGGATTTTGTGCCGGAACAGGTACTCGATGACATAGTTAAAGGAATAAGAAGAAAGGAAGACTAACGATGAACGTACAGGGCTTACTTGATAAAATTGAAGATACTATCGATATGGGCAGCAAAATTCCTCTTTCGGGAAAGGTTGCCGTTGACGCAGACACCATTAAGCAGTGCATTGAGGATATCAGATATGATTTGCCGATCGAGCTTGAAAAGGCTCAGGAGGTCGTTGCTCATCACAACAATCTTATAACAAAGGCTAACAATGAGGCTTCGTCAATTGTTTCTTCCGCTCAGACGGATGCTGACGGAAT
>DNGF01000173.1:232-952 GCA_003486665.1 Oscillospiraceae bacterium | reverse complement strand
CCGCAAAGGAAAAGGCTTCTGGCATCGCCGCAACAGCCGAGGCAAATGCAAAGTCAACGCTTGCTGCCGCTTCGGAGCAGGCTAAGCAGATGATCGAAACCTCCGAGATCACAAGATTGGCACACGAGTTTTCAGACCGTATCCGCGCACAGGCTTCCGCCGAAGCGGAGAACATAGTTAAGAACGCCAGAAGTCAGGCAGAGGCCATTCTCCTTGACGCTAACAATCAGGCGCAGGACACAAAGTCCAAGGCGGATAAGTGGGCGAAAGAGATTCGTTCTGCCGCCGCTGAATTCGTTGAGGACATTATGAAGAACAGCGATGAAGTTCTTTCTTCAAACATTGCGGAGATAAGAAAGGCAAGGCAGAGCCTTTTCGGAGATCGCCGCTGATTCAGAATTATAAATAAATTGAGGGTTGCCGGGTTTGGGAGATTGAAAAAATTCCATGTTCGGCAACCTCTTTTGTAAACAGGAGTGAATACAATGAAAAAACAATGCGAATGCTGCTACAAGCGCTTTGAGGTGGTCAGAAATACCGATATTCCGCTCAATCCCGATCTTACTGCGCCGCAGGATCATATCTACTGCCCGTGGTGCGGAGCCGAGAACGGAACGGTCGAAAAGGGATCGCTTGTTAAAACAGAAAAATGTAATGCCGAGTGTGAGTTCTGATGAAAAGAGAAATAATTGATTACTTCAAGAATAACAAAGATGAGAT
>DNGF01000173.1:0-217 GCA_003486665.1 Oscillospiraceae bacterium | reverse complement strand
AATGATAAAAACAATATCCGAGCTTGTTGCCGTGCCGAGTGTACGCGGCTGCGCGGCGGAGGGTATGCCGTTCGGCGAGAAGCCGTACGAGGTGCTGGAGCTTGCGCTGAAAAAGGCTGAAGGCTTTGGATTTGAAACGAAAAATCATGAAGGATATGTAGGCTCCGTTGACCTTAACGGCGGCGAACAGGGGCTTGCGATTTTGGCGCATCTTGAC
>DNGF01000172.1 GCA_003486665.1 Oscillospiraceae bacterium | reverse complement strand
CCTCAATTTCTGATGTGATTATATAAACATTTATGGATGTCAATTTGTTCCGTCAGGGGTATATCGATATATGCAATACCGATATGAGAAAGTGGCAATTCCCAAAACGAGAGAACTTTGATAAAATAATAACAATCAAAGGAACGGTACGTGTTCATGGGAGGTGTCATCTTGAAAGAAACGGAGATTTCGCGACCTGCACTCGGCAGAATACCGATGTATCTGAGATTTCTCAAGGGCTTGCCGCAGAGTATGCAGAGCATATCTTCAACGGTAATTGCCAAAGAGCTGGGACTCGGTGAGGTTCAGGTCAGGAAGGATCTCGGCGCACTGTGCGGATCGGGCAAGCCGAAGGTCGGGTATCAGCGTAAAGAGCTTATCGAAAGCCTTGAAAAATTCATGACGGGCGATAAGGTCGAGGCGGTAATCATAGGCGCAGGCAGGCTGGGAAAAGCATTGCTTGATTATTCCGGCTTTGAGGATTTCGGAATTTCGGTCCTTGCGGCTTTTGATGCAAAAACGCAGGAGGACACGGTTTCCGAGGGCGGCAAACCGATATTGCCGATGTCGGAATTCTCGGAGTTCTGCAAAACTCACAAAATCGGAATCGGAATCATCGCTGTTCCGTCAGATGCCGCTCAATCGGTGAGCAACCTTTTTTACGAGAACGGAGTCCGTTTGATGTGGTGCTTTGCACCGTGTCAGCTCTACAAGCCGGCAGACGCGGTTATTCAGTATGAAAACCTTGCGCTCTCGCTTGCACATTTGAAAATGCAGATAAAATAATCACAGACAAACCTGACCGACGGTAAAACGAAGGTCATAAGAAACCGGGAGGTTAAGATATGGAAACGAAAGAAAGAAAAATCGTAGACAGTGTTGAAACACTGGAGGAAACACTCGCAAGAGTCAAGGAAGCGCAGAAGAAATTTGCTACCTACACTCAGGAGCAGGTTGACAAGATTTTCCTTGCCGCCGCAATAGCCGCAAACCAGGCAAGAATTCCTCTTGCAAAGATGGCTGTTGAGGAAACAGGCATGGGCGTTGTTGAGGACAAGGTCATCAAGAACAACTATGCGGCAGAGTATATCTACAACGCTTACAAGAACACAAAGACCTGCGGTGTTATCGAAGAGGATAAGGCATACGGCATTAAGAAGATCGCGGAGCCGATCGGCGTTATTGCCGCTGTTATCCCGACAACGAACCCGACATCAACGGCTATCTTCAAGTGCCTTATTGCACTTAAGACCCGTAACGCTATTATCATCAGCCCTCATCCGAGAGCAAAGCTCTCGACAATTGCTGCGGCAAAGCTCGTTCTTGAGGCTGCGGTTGAAGCAGGCGCACCCGAAGAGATCATCAGCTGGGTCGATGTTCCGAGCCTTGACATGACTAACCTTCTTATGAAAGAGGCTGACATTATCCTTGCAACAGGCGGTCCCGGAATGGTTAAGGCTGCTTATTCGTCGGGTAAGCCGGCACTCGGCGTCGGTGCAGGTAACACTCCCGCAATTATCGACGAAACAGCGGATATAGTCCTTGCTGTCAGCTCGATCATTCATTCAAAGACATTTGATAACGGTATGATTTGTGCTTCCGAGCAGTCCGTTATCGTTCATCAGAATATCTATGACGCAGTTAAGGCTGAGTTTGCGGAGAGAGGATGCTACTTCCTTAATCCCGAAGAAACAGAGAAGGTCAGAAAGACCATCATTATCAACGGCTCCCTTAACGCTAAGATCGTAGGTCAGCCTGCCGCAAAGATTGCCGCACTTGCAGGTGTAACCGTTCCGGCAGGAACTAAAATCATCATCGGCGAGGTTGAGAGCGTAGACATCAGCGAGGAGTTCGCTCATGAGAAGCTTTCTCCCGTTCTTGCAATGTATAAGGCAACTGATATTCAGGACGCTTTCGATAAGGCTGAACATCTTATTGCAGACGGCGGCTACGGCCACACATCTTCAATCTATCTCAACGAAGTAACCGAGCAGGCAAAGCTTGAGGAATTCACCTCAAGAATGAAGACCTGCCGAATCCTTGTAAATACTCCTTCTTCACACGGCGGTATCGGTGATCTTTATAACTTTAAGCTCGCTCCGTCGCTCACCCTCGGCTGCGGCTCATGGGGCGGCAACAGTGTCAGCGAGAACGTTGGCGTAAAGCATCTTATCAATATCAAGACCGTAGCTGAAAGGAGACAGAATATGTTGTGGTTCAGAGCGCCTGAGAAGGTTTATATCAAAAAGGGCTGTCTTCCTGTTGCACTTGACGAGCTTAAAAACGTCATGGGCAAGAAGAGAGCATTCATCGTAACAGACAGCTTCCTTTATCATAACGGCTATACAAAGCCGATTACAGACAAGCTTGACGAAATGGGTATTGTTCATACAACGTTTTTCAACGTTGCTCCGGATACGACACTTGCCAGCGCAAAAGAGGGCGCAGAGCAGATGAAGGCATTCCAGCCTGACTGCATTATCGCACTCGGCGGCGGTTCCGCAATGGACGCAGGTAAGATCATGTGGGTTCTCTATGAGCATCCGGAAGCAGACTTCATGGATATGGCAATGCGATTCATTGATATCCGTAAGCGTGTTTACACCTTCCCGAAGATGGGC
>DNGF01000109.1 GCA_003486665.1 Oscillospiraceae bacterium | reverse complement strand
CTGTTTTTCTCAGCATAGTTATTGCGGTTCAGCTTTTTGCGATCGGCGCATCGGCAAAGGGAGGAAAATACATAATTACCGATCCATATGCAGCGGTTGATTGGGACAGCTGGCAGGCGTGCAAATTCCAGCCGCACTGTCAGACAAACGCAACGGACGGATATCTCACCATCAAGGAATTTGTTCAGCTCCATTATGATCTGAACTATGATGCGGTTGCTCTTACCGATCACGGTACGATCAACAAGGGCTGGAATCAGCAGCCGGAGCTTATTCCGTTGCTGCGCCTTGTTAAATACGAGCGTACGCACATGGCTCCGATCTATCCGCTGAGTGACGATGAGTATGAGTCATATCTTAACGGAACGGCACAGTCAACAACGAGAACGCACAAAAACGGTATGCTTGATGTTCCGAAAGGCATTGAGCTTAATATGGCAACCCCGATTGCCGACTGCCATCTTACAGGATATTTTTCCGATTACGGACAGGGCTTGGCAGGCGTTTACGGAGATTATGAAACTCCGACAAAGGGAGTCCGAGAAGCAGGCGGAATTTCGATGCTCGCTCATGTCGGAGAATATATGTATCGCATGAACAGCAAGGATCATGTCGGTCAGAATGTTGACGATTACTATGCAAACAAGTTTGCGCGTCTTTTCCTTGACAATGCCGGCTCAAGCGTCGGCATGGGTATAAACAGCTCAAGAGATGAGAATACGCGCTGCGACCGCATTCTTTATGATCAGATACTTCAGAAAACTATTCCGAACGGCGTTGTTCCGTGGGCATTTTCATTTGCGGATTCTCACAGCGTTCAGTCGGTTAACTATGCTTATACCATGCTCATGATGGACGATCTGACAAATGATAATGTCCGCAAGAGTATGGAAAACGGCTGGGCTTTTGCGGTTTCGCATTTTTCAAACGGTGTTGAGCTCAACGGCATGGAGGAAATCCCCGGTTTCGTTGAGCAAAAGGTTCACGACGAACAGCTTTATCTGCTCGATAACACGCCGATGGTTACGCGAATTGACGTTGATAACGACAAGGGCATCATCAAGATCGAGGGAACGAATTTCAACCGTATAACATGGGTTTCAAACGGAAACGTCATCCTTCGCGAGGAAAACATTACAGACGGAACGGCAACGCTTGATCTTTATAACGATAAGTTGCTTGATGATCCGTACCTTTATCTGAGATTCTATATCACGGGTGACAACGGAATATGCTATTCTCAGCCGTTTGTACTCAATGTTGAGGGCGAAGAAATTCCGCCTGTTGAGGTTCCGGAAACACATGATATTTCAACCTTCCTCAGAGGCTTTGCAACTGTTACGGACTGGCTTTTCTTCAGATTTAACCCGATTATCTGGCTGTTCAAGTATGTTGCGCTCGGCTACAACGTATTTGAAAGATTTTTCCATCCGTATTAATCAAGTATAAGAACAAATTCCCCGACCGGCGTCGGGGAATTTTTATAAATCAGTTGAAATTTTTTTTATTTTACATTATAATATAATGCAGTATGAAATGAAGGAAGTAATGTTATGAAGTTAGGTATAGTAGGCTTGCCGAACGTAGGCAAAAGCACGCTTTTTAATGCAATCACAAACGCAGGCGCACAGTCCGCAAACTATCCGTTCTGCACGATCGAACCGAATGTCGGCGTTGTTGCGGTTCCCGACAGCAGAATCGACGCACTTGCCAAAATGTATAACCCTGTAAAAATCACCCCTGCGGTTATTGAATTTGTTGACATTGCGGGACTGGTTAAAGGCGCGTCAAAGGGCGAGGGACTGGGTAATAAGTTTCTTTCTCACATCCGCGAAACGGACGCGATAATCCATGTTGTGCGCTGCTTTGAAAATGATGACATTATTCATGTTGAGGGCAGTGTTGACATGGCAAGAGACATTGAAACGATTAACTTTGAGCTCATTTTCTCGGATATTGAGATGGTTGACCGCCGCCTTGACAGAACAATGAAAGCGATGAAGGGTGACAAGAGCCTTGCAAAAGAGGTTGAATTTTTGAAGAATCTTAAAACTCACCTGGAGAGCGGCAAATGTGCGAGAAGCTATGACTGCGACGATGATGAAAAGGCAGTCCTCAACGATATGGCTCTGCTTACATCGAAGCCTGTTATCTATGCTTGCAACATGAGCGAGGACGACTTTGCGAATAACATCGAAGAGAACGAGAGATACCGTGCGGTTTGCAAAATTGCCGAGGAGGAGGGTTCGCAGACTCTCCCGATCTGCGCCGAAATGGAAGCAGAAATCGCAAGTCTTGACAAGGAAGAAAAGGAAATGTTCCTTGCCGATCTCGGAATCGAGCAGGGCGGACTGGATCTTCTTATTCAGCGCAGCTATGATCTGCTCGGACTTATCTCGTACCTAACAGCCGGACAGCCTGAGGTGCGCGCATGGACGATCAAAAAAGGTACAAAAGCACCACAGGCAGCAGGCAAGATCCATACCGATTTTGAACGTGGCTTTATTAAGGCTGAAGTTGTCAATTACAAGGATCTGATGGAATATGGTTCTCTTGCTGCAGCC
>DNGF01000142.1:2185-3545 GCA_003486665.1 Oscillospiraceae bacterium | reverse complement strand
CACCTCTCAGATATAAAGGATAAATCTATCCTGATGCTTGTAGAATACAATAAGTCCGACAATAAGCGTAACAACGGAAATTGCTACGGCATAAATGAAGTGATGCCAGTTCCATATCGAGCAATAGAGCACGCAGGAGCGGAACATTTCAAGTATGCTGTATAGCGGATTCAGCTCAAGAATTATCATAACGATCTTGTTAACGCCGACCTTACTGAGCGTTTTAAGGCTATACATAACAGGCGTTACATAGAAAAGCATAAGCGTAACAACGCTGTAGATATATTCAATATCTTTAAAATAAACGTTCAGAACAGAAAGAATAAGTCCCATTCCCGTGCTGAAAATGCAAAGAAGAATAATCGGCACAAAGGAGAGAAGAATGTACCATGAAAGGTGCAGGTCGGGATATTGCATCGTATAGTGGTTTTTAATAAGGAAATATCCCATTACAAGAACAAGGACAAGAAGTGAAATAAGGAACGTAATAAACGTTGAAAAAACATTGGCAATCGGATAAATGTATTTCGGAACATAAACCTTTTTAAGAACCGATGCGCTGTTTCGAATCGACTTCATCGCTCTGTTGGTTGACTGAGTATAGAACTCATACAAAAGACGGCCGGTCAAAAGATAGACGGGATAACAAACTATTCCGTCACTTGCCTTGCCGAAAACCTTTGTGAAGATGAATACGAGAACAAGCATCGTAAGAAACGGCTGAAGCATTGTCCAGAAAATACCCAAAAATGAGTTTCTGTACTGAAGCTTAACGTTTTTACGGACGATCTCCTGCATCAAATATCTGTACTTGTACGCGTTCTTGGCGTACTGCTTGAACGGAAGCCTTTTGGCTTTTTCCTCTGCCATAAAAGTTCACCTCATATTGTTTTCCATTTACGGAAGTATCTGAACATTGAATTAATGTGAATACACATAAGCTTGAAATTTCTTTTGCTCTCTCTGCCCCAAACATGATTAACTACAGCATCGGGGTAATAGATACACTTTGAAACCTCGTTGACGCGTCTTGCAAGGTCAGCGTCCTCAAAATACATAAAATAGCCCTCGTCAAATCCGCCGATTTCCTTAAGAACCGAGGTTCTGACGAACATGAAGCATCCCGTTGCATTCTCAACCTGAACAGGTATTGAGAGATCGCTGTCAAGCATTGCGTATTCCCTGAGCAATTTGCCCGGTTCATCGCCTCTGAGCCTGCTCGCAACGAGATATTTAAGCTGAGGATTACGCTTTCCGAGTATCTGATCTCTTCCGTCCGGGAAGCAGATTCTCGGCGAAAGAAGTCCGATCTCCTCGTGACACTCCATATAATCCGCCATCTTTTTAATTACGTTTTCGC
>DNGF01000142.1:0-2161 GCA_003486665.1 Oscillospiraceae bacterium | reverse complement strand
CGAAGAACGATGTCGGGATTGATAATCGCATGGTAGCGTGAATCAACGGATTTAATAACTATATTATGTCCGGCTCCGAAGCCGACATTTTTATCGGATCTGAAAACAGAAACCTGAGGATAATTCTTTTCAATATATTCAGGCGTTCCGTCACTTGAACCGTTATCGACAACATAAAGCTTGAAATCAACATCCTTTGTTTGCTCAAACAATGTTTCAAGCGTTTTGGCTATGGTGGAAATATTGTTATAGGTAACGATACTTCCCGTAACCATATTATACATACACTAACCTACTTTCCGTGTTCAGCAACATCAGCGTCCCAGAACCGAAAGAACGATATCCGCTCTCCATCTGAGCTTTGTTAAAAAGCCGCTTCCGTTACCTGTAACATTACCGCCGTGACGGCGATATAGAATCAGGGGTTCTTCAATAAGACTGACCTTACCGTGTTTCTCCGCCATAAGTCCGATCCATTGATCGTGCATCGGTATTTTTGACGGAAACGGAAGAATGTATTTTTTTATTTTCGCGTCAAAAGCCATACAGCAGCCCTGATATGAATTTTTTATAATATTTCTTAAAAAGCCCTTTTGCGTATTGTTAATTCTAAAGGCGGTTTCCCCTGTTTCATTAAGCTCACCATCGGTAATGATTGCGTTATGAAGGACCAGATCCGCACCCTTTCGGATCTCGGCAGTAACGGCTTCAACCTTACCGTCGAGCCAAACATCGTCCTGGTCGGCAAGAAAGATTATATCCCCTCTCGCCTTGGAGATCGCGAATTCAAAATTTTTTATAACTCCTTTTCCCGGACCTTGGATATATACAATACGCTTGTCATTTTCGATGAAATCGGAAATCGCTTTTTTTGTATCTCCCAAAGGGTAATCATCGGAAATAATCAGCTCGTCCTCTGCATTAAGCTGTGAAAGTATTGACCTTACCTGTTCAAAAATATATTTTTCGCCTTTGTATGCCGCAAGAACAACAGATATCATTATAAAACCTCTTATAACTATTTTCACAAATAAAACGACAAATAAACAGCAAATCGGAATATTCTTCCACTGCGTAAACAGACTATTGTATTATACTACAAAACCATAAATTGTCAATATAATAATGCTTCTCATCATATATAACAGATAAAAATAAGACCCGAATAAGCGGATCTTATTTTTTAAATCATCATTTATTATTATTTTCGGACACAGCAAAGCCGCCCTTGCAAAGGATAACAATGATGGGAATTATGGCTGCCGCGCAAACTATCGCCGCATAAAGGAACATAGATGAAGCGGGAACGATCTGAGATACGCCGTAATCGTCCGTATAGTAAATGCCGGAGCTGAAAATTGCCTTTTTGCCTACATAAGGTCCGACAACCATGGGAATCATAACGGCAAATACCATTCTGACACCCTGGAAAAGACCTGTTTTGCTTTCGGGAGTAAAATCTCTTACCGCCGCATTGAGCATGATGCCGAGAAGGCAGTAACCCACCGCTGTCGGTACAACGCCGATAAGGAGAAGCTTGATATCATGTGCAAAATACAATATTACAAGACCTGCAACAAACAGAACAAGCATTGGAATAACAATTTTATTTTTACCGTATTTATCGGCAAGCTTACCGACAAATATAATGCCGACTATCAACGCGACAAGGCATACCGCGGCAATTATAATAAACGCCGGAGTAAGCTTAAGCGAATCAGCGCTGAAAAATCCGTCGGGACTGTGCTGAAGATATATAATAAGGTATGGGAAGAAAACCTGCACCGCAATTGAATAAGCGCATACTGCAAGCAGCGTAAGATAAAGCTTTGCGTTTTCTTTTATAACCGAGGGCTTAAGGCCATAAACAAGGTCGCCCAAAAAGCTCTGAGAGCTTTCAACCGTCTTCGGAGCGTCTTTAAGCGTAAACAGACCGATAATTCCGCACACTATAACGACCGCGCCGAGAACAAGGAAGAAGTATTCATAGCTTTTTTGTACGTTGTTGCCGGCAAGCAGAATTCCGCCGAGAGCAATAACAAGACCCATCGCCGCCATCGGCATGAACGCAAGAATACTTTCCGCCGTGGCACGGTTTTTCGTAGTTGTCGAATCGGTCACCCATGCGTTAAAGCACGCGTCATTCGCTGTTGAACCGACA
>DNGF01000136.1 GCA_003486665.1 Oscillospiraceae bacterium | reverse complement strand
CTCCGAATATGAAATGAAGATGGAAATAAGCGTATTTTCGGTTGCCGTAAGCATTGTACTGACGGTCGGAATGTCATTGCTTGTCAGCCTTATGGTTTCGCGCAAAAACAAGAAGATCGACATGGTTGAGGCTCTTAAAGGTGCGGAATAATGAGCGAGTTCAAAGAAATTTTGCTTGCCGCAACAGTAACGGGCGTAACTTTTGCTTGCACAACCAAAGTAAAAGCGTTATTATATAACATAGCAAACAGAAAGGATGATACGAATGTTGAAGATCACAATGGGAATTGACGGCATGATGTGCGGAATGTGCGAGAGTCATATCAACGATGCCATTCGCCGCGAATTCAAGGTAAAAAAGGTTACTTCCTCACACACAAAGAAGCAAACGATCATCTTAACGGAAAAGCCGCTCGATGAAGAAAAGCTTCGCAAGGTGATTGACAACACGGGCTACAAGGTCATGTCGATCGAAACCGCCGAGGAGGAGAAAAAGGGCGGATTGTTCGGTCTTTTCAAAAAATAAAAAGCTCTGTATTAAACGGACTGTCGTTAGGGCAGTCCGTTTTATTTATGGCAATCATTAAGATTTAATTAAGATTGAGATAAAAATATTGTGTTTTATTTCCTTTTATCTTATAATTTAAATATTGGCAACCGCAATTGATCGGCGGTTGCTTAATATGAGAGGGGCTGCCGAAAACATGATAAACATTATTGCCTGCGACGATGACAAAGATATCGTCCGTGCTTTGAAAATATATCTTTCCTCCGAGGGCTTTAACGTGTTGGAGGCATATAACGGAAGACAGGTTTTGGAACTGCTTGCCGAAAACGATGTTCAGCTTGTGCTTATGGACGTCATGATGCCGCAGATGGACGGCATCGAAGCAACAGCCGAAATAAGAAAAAAATACAACGTTCCCGTTATCCTTATTACTGCAAAAAGTGAGGATTACGATAAAATCCTCGGACTTGATGTCGGTGCGGACGACTATATCACGAAGCCGTTCAAACCCGTTGAGGTCGTTGCAAGGGCAAAATCACAGCTCAGAAGATATCTCAAGCTCGGCAAAGCTCCGGTCGGTCAGCATCTTCGCAACGGCGGTCTGCTCATAGACGATGTTTCCAAGAAGGTGCTTGTTGACGGCGAGGAGGTCAACTTCACTCCGACGGAATATTCAATTCTTAAGCTGTTCATGGAAAATATAGACAGTGTTCTCTCACCCCGCGAGATTTACAAGAGAGTATGGAACGGCAGCGCATTCGGCGGGGAAAACACAGTCATTGTTCATATCCGTCATATAAGAGAAAAAATTGAAATTGATCCGGCAAGTCCCCATTATATCGTTGCCGTCTACGGTCACGGGTATAAAATGCAAAGGAGAGATCGCTGATGAAAATAAAGCTGAAAACCCTGTCGGATAAAATCACAGCGGTTGTCCTTTATCTCATCTGTATGACGATAGTTATTGCCATGTTCCTTGAAATAAGCTATATGGCAGACTACGGATTTTATGAAAAATTCCAAACCACGCAGGAAACCTTTGACACCCTGATGGGAGAAAAGGTTGACAAGGAATATGCGGATATTGAAAAGTATGTTCTGATGAGCTTTGAAAAGCAAGCCGAAAAGAAGCTGAAAGATTACAGCGTCATCAACGGCGCACAGTCTGACGCAGCAGGAAGCTCCCAATCCGAATCCGAAAAGGAAAATATTGTCTATAGATCCCTCTGTGAAAAATATCAGAACAGCGATAAGACAAATCTTATCATCAAGGCATATACAAACAACAATATGTATTCAATAGTCGGTCCCGAAAAAAGTCTGAAAGAACCGACCTGTTTTGAAACCTCCAGAACGACCAATTTTTATGACATTACCATAAACGGAATGCGTCCGGTCACTATACAAATTAAAATTAAAAAAGATCTTACTGCCGATGATACATTTCGGCTCACGGCAAAGCTTATAACCACAGCAAACAATTTAAAATATCTGATTGTGGTTGTATTGTTTGTAGCACTTTTCACGGGAATGGCAATAGTGGCAGTGCTTATGGTCAACGTCAACTATACTCCCGAACATATGCGTTTCATTGATAAGGTTCCGTTTGACCTGTTCACAATTCTGACGATTGCAATGAACGGATTTGTCATTTCCATGATAGTTCTTATGTCTGCCGACAAAACAAAGGAAGACGACATCGTTCTTTGGAATGCCGCCTGTGCGATTCTTGCCTTTGTTGTTTTCTGCGTAATGCTTATATATTTTCTCTCGCTTGCGGTCAGAATCAAGGCAGGTCATATATTTAAAAACACACTTATCTACAAGGTTATCGAACGCGCTAAAAAAGGTAAATCCAACGATGAGAAGTCCGGCTATTTCAAGATGCCGTTTGTCGGCAAGGTGATTATAACCGTAGGCTCGGTGCTTGTGCTTGATCTCGGACTGATTATTTTTAACTATTTCCGTTTCAAGTCAAAGGGACTTGCATATAACTTCCCCGTATTCGCACTGATTCAGGTCACGATGGCTTTCATTGTCGGCACTCTCCTTTTTGTTATTGCAATCAACTTTAACCGATTGAGAGAAAGCGGAAACAGAATTGCCAACGGAGATTACGGTGCAGATCTCGACTCAAGGGTTATGTTCGGCGATTTCAAAGCCATCAACGACAGCTTCATCACTCTTAAAGATGACGTTATAAACGCACTTGAAGAGAAAAATAAAAATGAAAAAATGAGAAGCGAACTGATCGCCAACATTTCGCACGACATCAAAACTCCGCTGACTTCAATAATTAACTATACGGACATCATAAGCTCCGGCAAATGCAGTGAGGACGAGCTTCGCGATTACTATGAAATTATTAACAAGCAATCTAAAAGACTGACGAATCTCTTGCAAAATCTTATTGACGTTTCACAGATCACAACCGGCTCAGTTAAAATTACGCTTGACAGCCTCAACCTCGGAATCTTTATTTCTCAGGTTCTTGACGAGTGCGGAACTAAGCTTGAAGAAAAGAATCTCACGCTTGATGAGCATATGCCGCAGGAGGATATCTACATAACCGCCGACGGGCAAAAGCTTTGGCGCATATTTGAAAACCTTTTGAGCAATATTTCAAAATATGCCATGCCGAACACAAGAGTATATCTTAATGTAGAAGAAACTGACGATCATAAAATAAAAATCGAGCTGAAAAACATTTCCGAAAACAAGATCGAATCAACTCCCGATGAGCTTTTGGAACGTTTCACTCGCGACGACACTTCAAGAAATACCGATGGCAACGGTCTTGGTCTTTCAATTATCAAAAACCTTGCCGAGCTTCAGGGCGGAAAATTTGAGATTTCCGTTGACGGCGACCTGTTCAAGGCTATCCTTACCTTTAAAAAGGCTGACACCGAGGAAAAATTATAAATTAGCAGACGGAATACAGGGTTATCCGTTCTGTTAAAATAAAATGAAAAGAGGAAACATTATGAAGAAAACACTTAAAAGATTGCTGTCCCCAATGCTTGCGCTGATAATGATATTCGGCTCGGCAGCGGTCGGGGCAGTAACCGAAAACAGCTCTAATCCGCTGACAACTCAGGCTTCCGCCGCAGTCTATTCAACAGGATCAACGGTAGCCTTCGGCGAATACCCTCAGGAAAGGGTCACCGATGAGGAAACCTTGAAGGCACTTGATTCGATTGAAAAAGAATGGAAAAGCTACGGTTATTTGGAAACCTTCTTTGTTGGGGAAAGAGACGAATTAAAAAGGGTCCTTCTTCCGAGCGACTACATGAAATATGCAGATATTAAGCTTAACGGAGCAAGATATCGAGCGGTAGTATTCTCAAAATACAAGGACAACGATGTCAACGCTATTTTTCTCAGTAAAGAACCGACCGGCGAAGTATCTCAATACCGCAACGGTTACTTTGTTAACACAGTTTATTATTTTAAATATGAGCC
This sequence comes from Oscillospiraceae bacterium, assembly GCA_003486665.1. Taxonomy (GTDB): domain Bacteria; phylum Bacillota; class Clostridia; order Oscillospirales; family Acutalibacteraceae; genus CAG-488. The sequence goes on along the minus strand of DNGF01000136.1, from coordinate 5,151 downwards.
TATCAAATGGCGTGTTCTCGACGCAGCATCAGGCTTCCTTGTAACCGATCGGCTGGTTGACTCTCAGCCGTTTGACGCCAAGGCAGATTACGATTACGAAACATCAAAGTATTATCGTAATAATTACGAGCAAAGCTCCCTGAGGAAATGGCTCAATGAGGAATTCTATAACGTGGCTTTCAGCTCGGATGAGCAGAGCAAAATCAAGGTTACACATCTTGAAACAAAGGCCATGTATAAGGATACCGACTTTGGATGCGCCCCGACGGACGATAAGGTATTTATCCTTTCCGCATGGGATCTTATCAATACGCGGTACGGCTTCGGCCCTTTCCCGGATACTATTTCAAAAGCCAGATGGACAAGCGGAACCGATTACGCAAAATGCCAGGGGCTTAAAGTAGACAAGGATTACGGCCGTTCGAATTATATGACTCGCACTCCCAGTTACGAGGACGATGAGATATGCTTTTTCAACGGAAAAATGCACGAAAATGCCTATTCCTTCATCGACGAGCTGACGGTAACACGTACTTGTTACGGTGTTCGTCCGGCGATCAAAATAAAGGGTCTTTCCTCTCTCAAGGAGGCTCAGCCTGCCGTCAGAGGAGTTGATTTTAACGGAAAAACCGCCAATTCAAGCATACAGTATGAAGCGTTAGTCGGCGATCAGGTTTGGCTCAGAGCTACCCCGATTCCCAATAATGCGGCAGACACCTCAATCGTTTGGAGTTCCAGCGATCCTGAAATTGCAACCGTTGACCAAAACGGAATTGTCACTATGAAGAAGTCCGGTCGTGTAAAAATTTACGCAACAACGCCGAACGGAATCAGCGCACCAAGACTTTACAACGTTATTCAGAATAAACCGGGTGACCGCGGCACTATCTCGGAACAGCTGAGAAGCTTCTATTTTAAAATCGGTATTTTCCTTTCGAAAATATTCGGATAACACATCGCACCGACAAATCATCACGGTTTGTCGGTGCTTTTTATTGACAGCCTCGGATTAAAAGATTATTATATATTTAATAAAATTTTTCGGAGGTCAATTATGGCAAAGGGTTTACCTAATTCACATAAACACATCAGAAACAATCAACGTCCCCTGCGCTTCGGCGAGGGCGGAAAATTCCGCATACTTCACCTGACGGATATTCATGAGGTCGATCCGGAAATGGACGACGACGAAAACCGTTCGATTCCGATAAACAGATCCGCCGAAACACTCAATGTTATCCGCCGCTGTGTGGAGCTTGCGAAGCCCGACCTTGTCGTTTTCGGCGGCGACAACATCAGCGGCTACTGGCAGGAATTCACATATGATTATATGCGTAAGACGATAAAGAAGATCGTTGAACCCATCGCAGAGAAAGACATTCCGCTTGCCGTTGTTTTCGGCAATCACGATGCCGAAGCGGAACCGACCTGCCCCTGCCTTGCAAAGGAGAATCAAATAAGCATATACTGCGAATATGGGAATTTCAGAGGCACAATGAATGACGAGGACGTTCACGGCTGCGGAAATTATAATCTACCTATCCTCTCTTCCGACGGCAACCGCGTTGCATGGAACGTTTGGTGCATTGACTCAAACGACTATATCCGTGACGAAAACTACAACGTGATGAAAGACGAGGGTTACGGCTTTGTTCACGAAGATCAGATTGCATGGTATGAGAAAAAATCCGCCAAGCTAAAAGCGGAAAACGGCAAAAAGGTTGTCCCGTCTGTGCTTTTTCAGCATATTCCTGTTTTGCAGGAATACGACAAGCTTACAGAGGTCGGCAGAGATACAGTCGGTGCGGTTGAACACAACGGCAAATATTATATTGCCGAGAACGGAGCCTTTATTGACGGCGTTCTTCTGGAGGGTCCCTGCCCTCCGAACAATGTCAGATCACAATTTGAGAGCTGGCAGAAAACCGGCGATATAGTTGCCGCGTTTTTCGGCCACGACCACAAGAACACATTCACAATGGACATTGACGGAATAAAACTTGTGCAGACTCCCGGAGCAGGCTACCACACCTACGGTGGCAAACGCGGCGGCAGACTTATCGTGCTTGACGAAAACAAGCCCGACGCCTACGAGAGCGAACTGCTTTTCGTTGACCGTATAACAAACGGCGAGATATAAATAAAGAAAAAACGACCTGAGAAGTTTAAATGCTTCTCAGGTCATTTTTATTTTCGGGTGGGGTTAACATTGATATCCGAGTCAATGCCGCCCTCGATTTTTCCGTTCTGTTCCTCAAACTGCTTGATATTTTCACGAATAAGAACAAGAATATGACTGTTCACCGAACATCCTTCATAGTCGGCAACATAGCCTATCTTGCAAAGCATTTCCTACCCAATTCTTATCGAAACACTCTTAACTGCCATAGCTACACCTGCTCACACATCAATAACCGTGTATCTGTGCTTTGAATACGGCAGAAGCTTTTCGAGGACATCCTTGGTTTTCAGCTTCATGTAGCCCGTTGTTGTACCGTCGGAGCAACCGTACCATTCGTCCTCGCATACATCCTTATCAAACACAACCGTAATCTCCTCCGCTTCGGGGCGAAGAACGCCGAAAATTGTCGTTGCGCCGACCTTTGTGCCGATTATCTCGTCAAGCTTTTCTGCCGAAGCGAACGACACACGGGAAATACCGAGCGCCGAACTGAAATTCTTAGTTACAAACGGCTTGTCCCCTGCCGTGACAAAAAGATAAAAATTCGTCTTCTGCCGATTGCAGAGAAAAAGCGTCTTGACGGTTTTCATATCGAGCGCCTTGTCAATTTCAATGCAGTCCTCCATCGTTACGGCTTCATCGTTCTCAACTCGGCTGAACGGGATCTTGTTTTCGTCAAGAAACTTATAGGTCATTTCCTGCAAAGGGGTTTTATATTCCTTCGGAAGATCATTCATAGGCTTGCTGACATATATCATTGTGATCACCTTTTTTCTGTTATTCTGCCGATCATTATATCACAGTTTCTGTTTTTTGCAAAGAAAATTCCGCCTGTTCGAGAATTCACCGAAACAGACGGATAATTTCAGCTGTTCTGATTGAAGTAACTGTAATCATTAAACTGCGGGTCATTGCTTCCGATATTGTAAATATCTTCCGTTCTTTTGAGGTTCTCGTAGAACTGAGAATGAGCGGCATTAATATAAGCCGATACCCAGAACGAACCGATACCGAAACAGCAAGCTCCTACAAAAAGCCATCCTATAAAGCTGAGATCAAGCACAAAAAGATCCCACTTATGACCCTGCATCATGCGCTGACTTTCGTCAATGCACTTTCTCCAATCATAGTCCGGATTATCAACCTTAATATACATAGCCATTGAATATGAATATGCCTTCACAAAGCCAGGTACAATAAAGAGCATTGTCCAAAGGATCGTAAACAGCCTTGTCATAAGTCCGATAAGAAATGTGTTTGAAAAATCCTCTCTGAATCCGTTGAATATATCTCCGATATCCATGCTTTCGCCGGTACGCGTCTGTTTAAGAAACATCGCGGAAACGCCGTAGGAAATGGGACCTGCAAGAAGCAGCGAAGCGATCTGACCTATTCCGGGGAACACATTTACAAGATCCGAAACGGCAGTCTGAATTACAACTACTACAACGGCAATCAGCCATGTATAGCCGAAAATCTGATTACCGAGCTGATCCTTTGCCATTGCTTTTATCTGTTGCCTTGTCATAAATTTCCTCCTTTTGCGACAAATTATTCATCGCACATTTTTATTATATCATGATTTTTTCACTAATCAATATCTATGACAGAACTCTTGCAGATTTTACAAACTATTCATTTTGTATGATAAAAAATTTAATTTTTATTTTCGCCGTCCTCTTTCTTCCTGTAAGCAATATACTCATAGGTCGAATTCTCTTCGGCACGGGCTTTCATTGCGTTGTAGCACTGATCCCTCAAAGCCTTTTTTCTCTCTGCCATGGGGAGGCTTTCATCGGGATAAAACGGACCGTCAATAAAGGTCACGGTTTTGGGGAACCTGCCGAGCTTTCTTTTTTGATAACAGGTAGTCATTGCAAAAACCGGTGTGAGAGTATGAGCAGGATAGCTGAACGAAGCGTCGCTGAACGGACGTATACCCGTGTAGTAAGGCCACATATGCGCCTCAGGATAAATTGTAATAAGATTTCTCTGCCTTATTCGTGTTTTCACACAGTTAACCATTTCCTTTTTCTGCTTAAGCGTTGAGCCGAGCGGAATTGCTCCGAGCATTTCTACAATGTTATTCAGTCCCGGAACCGACATCGTATCCGGTCCGACAACGATATAGCCTCTCCTGAAAGATCTCAGCAGATTCGGCAGAAAAGCGTCAAGTATGAAATTGGTGTGATTTGCATAAATATATGCGCCGGAAATGCCCACTTTCAGAAGCGCTTTTCTGTTTTTAAAGCGGTGAAGCGGTACAATTTTCGTGTAGAGCCACGCCAGCGGCTGACCGATTATCCTATACAACACAAAGGAAAAAAATCGCCACAAGGGACCTCTGTGAATATAGCGGTAGTTCTCGCGCAGGGGTTTGATCTCGATGCCCATTTTTGCGAAATCATCGGTCAATTCATTCTCATAATATATTGTTTTTTTCGGTTCGTACTTCTTTTCAGATTTCATAAAGCGAATTCCTATTCATATTTTATTTGACAAAAAGACATGAAACAATCAACTGCTTTGATTATATCATACCTTAATTTAGTGTCAATATTTTCAAATTTTACGATTTGTTTACCTTGTCCAAAATTTTCTGTCCAGGGAACGGTATTGTATTGCCTCGGCAATGTGCGGCGCTTCGATCATCGGAGAATTATCAAGGTCGGCTATCGTTCTTGCAACCCTGAGAATCTTATCATAAGCTCTGGCGGATAATCCGAGCCTATCAAAGGCAACCTGAAGCATTTTCATCGCCGCATCGCTTGCCTTGCAGAATTCACGGGTCATTGCCGCATTCATCTGAGCATTGCAGTTCGCCGAGGTTCCGCAAAGTCTGTCCTGCTGAATTTTTCTCGCCGCTTCAACCCTCTTTTTGATTTCCGAGGACGGTTCGCCCCTGTGCTTGTCTGCAAGCTTTTCAAAATCAACGGGCGGAACCTCGATATGTATATCAATTCGGTCAA
>DNGF01000103.1 GCA_003486665.1 Oscillospiraceae bacterium | reverse complement strand
GTCCTTATCGGAAGCCTTTGAGAATGTGAACAAGAACATAGCGCCAACTTCGTCGTAAGCTCTGATTGAAATAACGCTTACCTTACCGTTGGAGATGTTTGTCATCGGCATGATAGGATCGCTTGAGCCTGTAGTCTGCTGGAAATCTTTATAGGCCTGTCCGAAATTGATCTCGGTAAGAGTAAGGCCTGTGGTCTTATTTCCTGAGTTCCAATCCTTAGCGTTTACCTGGAAGTCAACGTTGTTAAAACTGCCGCTTTCAAGGTTAATTGAGATCGTAACGGTACTCTTTGTTTCCTCAACAAGGTTGAGAGAGAACTTCGGAGTAGAAGCTGCGAATGCTGAAACAAGCATTGCAACAGTAACGCCGATCACTAAAGCTACGGAGAGAACAACGGAAATGATCTTTGCCATCTTATTCATTGTGATCACCCAATTCTCCTTCTTTAAATTTGTACGCAAGGTACATGGATTTATATTAGACATTGCATCCTTAGGCGATTAGAAAGCAATGAACTAATCGGAAATAATTAATAGCCGAAATCCGAATAATTTGCTCCGGTTTTTCCGGTTGCGGAAATTTCGGCGGTTACACCGACCGTAGTTACCTTTGAAGATGAAACACATTCAACTGTTCGGTCGATGCCGATAAATTCGAGGTTCGACGAATCAATTTCGCATTTGATAAAGCAGTTTTTGTAGGTGAAATCAAAAGCTTCGACCTTTGAGGTTGCACCGCCGATCTCGTTTTCCTCGGTGATCTTTTTCTTCGCCTCGGCGTAAGGATCCATACCAAGAATTTTAACAATCGGACTGCTTTCCGTCGGATTGGTTTCGTCTTTAAATTTAATGGTTATCAGGTAATTTCCGTTCGCATTCACCGAACAATCGGCGTAATCGAGATCAGAAATACTTAAGGAATCCAAAGAGCTGAGCATTTTCTTTGCGGAATTTTCACTCTTCTGAATAACTACCTTGGTGTATTTTTTATTGTAATTGTTGTTTTGTTTGATCTGATCCTCGACATCTTTAAGCATCGAGGGGGTAATGAAGATGCTTTTGCTGCTGACCCTGACGTTGTCAACGTGACTTGATACCGTGTCAACAAGCTTATACGATGGTTTGAGTTCTTTAACGTGTTCAATCGCCTTGTTGTAAGTTTCTATGGCAAATTCATCATCATAGGATTCGGTATCGTCTGCCTTGAAGCGGTCAATAAGACCGACCGAATATCGCAGAATCTCAAGAGCGTCCGCCGAATTGACCCGCTTGTCCGAATTGACGTCTGCGCGCGTCAGAGCTTCGGCTGAAAGCTCGCTGCTGCCAACGCTGTATGAGAGGACGGCAAAAGCGTCCGCGGAATTAACATGTGTGTCACCGTTGACATCTCCGTACATAATGCTTTTGGCACTGACTGCGGAAGATGCAGCGGAAGCTAAAAGGACAAAGGACAAAAATCCTGAAATCAATCTCTTTGTTTTAATTTGCATTTCCACCATCCTCAGTGATAATGATAACGCATAGACATACAGTTTATTTTTAAAAATTATATATCAAACAGGATAAATTGTCAATAGCAATTTTTACACTTGCTTATAATGTATAACAGTTTTGGAAACCGACCCCGTTGACTTTTTGAAAAGAATAATATATAATACAATTAAATAAATATAACGGAGGAATGGAAATGAAGAAAATATCATCATTATGCGCTGTTTTGCTTGCGGCTGTGATTGCTTTCTCGTGCCTTGTTTTGCCTGCATCGGCTTCGGGAGTACAGATTGTCAAAAAGCCGGATCAAACAACATTTTACCAGGGCGTTGACTGGATGTATTCAAAAGACGGCGATATTTTACTCATGAAAGGCAGCATTAACCTTTCGGGAACATCGCTCAAATTTAACGGAAAGACCGTTGAATACAAGACCGGTACAACAGGTCCGAATATGTATGCCAGAAGCGCATCGGGCAAATGGCAGGCAGGTAAGAATCAGATACGCATTTATTGTGACAGCTTTGACAGCAATTACGCTGTGTTTGAGGTCACGTTCTCGTCTGTTAAGAGCATCTCTATTGTCAGAACCCCGAAGACAAAGCTTATTGTCGGAACAGAGTGGAATCTGGGAATAAACAAGGATGTCGAGATGACAAAATATGATCTGACCGGAACCATAATCAATGCAACCTATGAGGACTCGACAGTAAAAGAAATATCGGCTCCGAACGCTTGCTTGGGCTGGTCTATTCCGGAGAACACCGATGTTGTCATGCCGGGTAACAATACTCTTTACATCACATTCTGCGGAAAAAAGGCTCCGTTCTCGGTGACGTTTATTACGGAGAAGAACTTTGCAAGAGGCGATGTAAGCCTTGACGGTAAGGTTTCGTCATATGACGCGCTGAATGTTCTTCAGTATGCAACGGGATCAATTACGTTAAGCCCCTCTCAGATAGCTCTCGGAGATGTTGACGGTAATTCTAAGCTTAATTCCGTAGACGCATTACGCATTCTTCAGTATGTTGTCGGAATAAGAAAATCACTTTAAAGTAATAGGAGGAAGAAAATGAAAGTACTTCAGAAAATAATTTGCGCTATAGTTTCTCTTTCTGTTGTTGTTGCGACGACCGCCTGCATGGCAACGACCTCTTCGGCTGTTACCAATACTCCCGGCGATGTAAACAGCGACGGCTCGATCAATTCCTTTGACGCGCTTTCTATTGTCAGATATTGCACCGGTGCAGATACTCTCACCAAGGCTGAAATCGTGGCGGCTGATGTTGACCTTGACGGCAAGGTTACTTCAACGGACGCGCTTTATATTCTTCAGTTTTCCGCAGGCGTTATCGACAGATTCCCGGCTCAGACAGGAGAGGGAAGAATCCACATTGTCGGAGATTACTATTATGATATTGCAACCGGCAAGGTTACAAATACAGACGGTTCCGGTCTTCTCGGATTCTCTTACGATGCAAAGGACGGCGCGTTCTATGCGTCAACATACGCATGGCAGAGAACCTTCGGCTATACATACCTTTATGATGTAGCGGCACCTTTGATTTTATGTAACTTCGATACAAGCCGAATCTTCTTTGATTACGGCGGCATGGAATGGATGGTACAGCTTTGGAAGGGTCAGTACGGTGCGGTTCTCAACGGCTGCGAAATCGGTCTTTACTATCGTGATTTTGACGATGATGAGCTTGTTGACGCAGACGGAAGAAAGTTCTATAAATGCGCCGATGACGAAATGCTTATGCAAATGGAGCTTACAATGTATAAAAATGATACAATGTTCTTCCATCGCAGCAAGCAGTATTCATGGTGGCTCACAGGCTTTAAGCTCGGTGCTCTTGACGCACTCGGTTATACGCCTGAATCGACTCAGGCTCTTCGTGTNNATGTAAGCGCAACGATTTATTTCTCCGAAGAGGGTATGATGGAGGCGTTTATAGGCGGTCTTGAAAAATGCACCGAGATCGAGCATAATGCTTCCAAGAAGATCCGTACAGTTAAATATGAAAACGGCAAATTTGATAAGGGCTGCGGATACACGGTCAACAGAGCGCAGCAGTCCGTAACATTCTCGTGGGAATAATCTAAAACATCATATAAAACAAAAATGCCTACCGCAGTTTTTAAATTGCGGTAGGTTTTTCTATACATATTATAATATATTGAAGCATATATAATTTTAGTTTTTCGGAAAGTGAGCCTTAATGGCGGCAAAGGATTCGTCACTGATATCATGCTCGATTTTACAGGCATCCTCGGCGGCGATTTTCGGATCAACACCCAGTTTTACAAGGAAATCCGTGAGGACAGTATGGCGTTCGTAGATTTTTTTCGCAACATAAAGTCCGTCGGGGGTGAGGGTAATGTAGCCGTCCTTGTCAACGACAATATAATTTCCGCTTTTGAGCAGACCGACTGCACGGCATACGCTCGGTTTTGAAAAGCCCATATATTCGGCAACGTCAAGTGATCTGACGGCGCTGCTTTTCTTTGAAAGAACATATATTGTTTNNTGTTTCGAGATACATCTCTCCTGATTCCTGTAAATGCATAGTAAAGCCTCCAAAATTACACTGATAATATTGTACCACAAATTTTTTTCAATTTCAAGCAAAGAAAAGCGGATCTTTCTTATTCTGAATACACAAAATAAATAGTATTTTAATTAGCATAGACTAACTGTTTGTTCATACTGACAAATATCATCACAAAGTACAAAAATATGATTTTTTTTATTGACAAATTGCCTTTTGAGATTTATTATTATCTTAGTTAGCGAGAGCTAACCTTATTTAAAGCCTGCGGTTAGTCTTAACTAACCGGCGAAAGTGAGGAATTAGCTATGATGCCCTTGGCACTTGCAGATGTCGGTGAAATGAACACCATCAAAAAAATCGGCGGAAGTCCGGAAGTAAAAAAACATCTTGAGAATCTCGGATTTGTCGTCGGAGGAAACGTAATGGTCATTAACACACTCGGCGGTAACGTTATTGTTAATGTAAAAGAGGCGAGAGTCGCGATAAGCGAGGAAATGGCAAGAAAAATAATGGTTTAATTTGTAATCGGTACCGAAACGGTATTACATAAATCTGTATTAAGGAGGATGAACAGATGAAAACTTTAAAAGAAGCAAAGGTAGGCTCAACCGTCAAGGTTGTCAAGCTCCACGGTGAGGGCGCAGTTAAGCGCAGAATCATGGACATGGGCATCACCAGAGGCGTTGAGGTCTATATTCGTAAGGTTGCTCCGCTCGGAGATCCTGTTGAAGTCAATGTCCGCGGCTATGAGCTTTCACTCAGAAAAGCCGATGCGGAAATGATTGAGGTTGAGTGATCACGGCTTAAACGTGACAGAAAAGGGGGAAACCCCTGTTTTTCTAAAATTACGATTAGCCAAAGCTAATTGAAAGAGAGGAATTTGGTATGAATTTACGTATTGCCCTTGCGGGTAACCCGAACTGCGGTAAAACCACGTTGTTCAATGCGCTGACAGGTTCAAACCAGTATGTTGGTAACTGGCCCGGCGTTACGGTGGAAAAGAAGGAA
>DNGF01000053.1:1183-2547 GCA_003486665.1 Oscillospiraceae bacterium | reverse complement strand
CATGGTGAACGGTGTGCGCCAACTCATGAACAACTACATATTCTATGGCTTCGATCGGGTATTGCATTAAAATATACGAATAGCATATGTTGTTTTTTCCGCTGCACGAACCAAAACGCTTCTGAGCGGAGGTTATTTTAACTGTTCCGTAACTGACCCCCATAATCTCGGCGTATTTTTTTGTCAGAACAGGCAGCAAAGCTTTAGCCTGCTTTTTAAGTGCCGATATCTCTTCCTCGGTAAGGTCGGGGTGATTTATTTTTCTTTGCGCGCTCTCGGCAATTTTCTCTTCGATCCAGCCGCGGTGTTCCTCAATAAGCTTTTTAATTTTACCTTCCGAAAAACGCAGCGGCGCGCGAACGATCAGCTCGCCGTCGGCATTTACCTGCAAGGCAACGGTTTTGCGCTTTGACCTTATAACAGTGTATTCCATCAAATCACCTCGGAATTATTTTATCATAATCTAAAGCAATGTCAATCAATGAATTGCTTTTTTCACCACCCTGTGATACAATGCTAAAGTAAATTATCAATAAACAAGGAGCAAAACAGTGATTACGGAAAAGCTTTACGATAAAGACAGTCATATAAGGTCTTTTACGGCAAAGGTTCTTGACTGCCGTAAAAAAAAGAATGGATATGAAGTGATTCTTGACAGAACCGCATTTTTTCCTGAGGGCGGCGGTCAGCCTGCCGATACGGGAGCAATCGGCGATACCAAAGTTACCGATGTGCAGATAATAAATAACGAAATCGTACATTATACCGACAAGCCGTTAAATACGGGCGATAATGTCGGCTGTGAAATCAACTGGGAGCAGCGCTTTCGCCGTATGCAGAATCATTCGGGCGAACATATTGTTTCGGGAATCGTGCATACACTTTACGGCTACGAAAATGTCGGATTTCACATGGGTGATGACGTAACCGTTGATTTCAGCGGTGAATTAACGCGCGAACAGCTTCTTGAAATCGAAAGAAAAGCAAACGAAGCAATTTACAAAAATGTTAAATTCACCTGCGAATATCCCGATGAAGAAACCTTGAAAACTCTCAACTATCGAAGCAAGCTTGAGCTGACGGAAAACATCAGAATAGTCACAATAGACGGTTACGATGTTTGCGCCTGCTGTGCGCCGCACGTTTATTCCGCAGGTGAAATCGGCATAATAAAGATACTGGATTTTATCCGTCACAGGGGCGGAATTCGAATCCATATGCTTTGCGGCAAAGACGCGCTTGAGGATTATGAAATAAAGTACGGCAACCTACGTTCGGTTGCGACTGCACTATGTGCAAAGCAGAATGAAACCGCGAACGCATTTGAGAAATTCAACGAGGAACACGGTGCATTGAAAGCTGAG
>DNGF01000053.1:0-1158 GCA_003486665.1 Oscillospiraceae bacterium | reverse complement strand
GAAACGAGAGCTTGCACAGATTAAGGCTTCATCAATAGAAAACACGGACGAGTGTATTTTGCTTTTTGAATCCGATGCAGACATGAATGACCTGCGAAAGCTTGTTCTTAACGGAGCAGAAAAAACAACAAAGCTTTGTGCAGGCTTTTCGGGAAATGATAAAACCGGCTACCGCTTTGTAATTGCTTCAAAAAGCATTAACCTGCGTGAAAAATCAAAAGAAATCTCCTCGGCACTTAACGGTAAAGGCGGCGGTTCTTCGGAGCTTTTGCAAGGCAGCGCAACCGCTTCCAAAGCGGAAATAGAAAAATTTTTTAATGACAATTTTTGAAAGGAAACCAATATGAATATATGTGTTTACGGTGCGTCAAGCACAACGATCGACAAAGCATTTATAGAGGCCGGAGAAATTCTCGGCGAAGAAATGGCAAAAAGAAACATAGGTCTTGTGTTCGGCGGAGGTGCCGCGGGACTTATGGGTGCCGTCGCACGCGGAGAGCATCGCTTCGGCGGAAGAATAATCGGAATTGCACCCAATTTTTTTAATGTTGACGGAGTTCTGTATGAACATTGCACAGAATTTATTTATCCCGAAAATATGCGCGAAAGAAAAATGAAAATGGAGGAGCTTTCCGACGCATTTATAATTACTCCGGGCGGAATCGGAACATTCGATGAATTCTTTGAAATTTTAACTCTTAAGCAGCTCAATCGACACAACAAACCGATTGCTATACTTAACACGAACGGCTATTATGACAGCCTTCAGAAGTTCATTCAGAACGGCATTGATAACCATTTTATGAACGAGGAATGTAAAAAGCTTTATTTTATCTCCGACTCCCCTGCCGAATTGCTGGATTATATTGAGGCATACGATCCGACTGAAACCCCGATTTCAAAATTTAAAGATATTCCGCACAATTGAGATTTGCTTATTTACTTTTTAAATATTGACTCTAAAAATTCGATATGCTGTCACAACCGGCTAAGAAACAGCTGTAATTCATAATCGGATATGAATTATAGCTGTTTATTTTACTATATAACCCACATATTTACATTCAAAGAAACCGAGCTGCAGAATTCTGCAACTCGGTTCTTTTCAGTTAATTTTCTGTTTGGATATAGTCGTTAGGCTCATCCCAACCGCGGAAA
>DNGF01000270.1 GCA_003486665.1 Oscillospiraceae bacterium | reverse complement strand
GGAAAGATCGACGATGCCCGATTTGCCAAAATGTCCAAACGCTATGAACAGGAGCAGGGCGAGAACGCAAAGAAGATCAAGGCTCTGCGGCTGGAGCTGAAAAAGGACGAGAGCAAGCGCATGGACATTGACGATTTTTTTGAAAAGGTACGGCGGTACACAGACGCAACCACCATTACAAAGCGCATGGTCGCTGAGCTGATCGACCACATTGAGGTGTACCACGCTGAAAAGCAGGACGGCGTTACCAACCAGCGTGTCGATATTCACTATAACTGCATCGGTGCCTTTGATGTGCCGGATCGCCGGAAGATCCCGGAGGCTGACATTATCATGGAAACAAGAAAAGGCGTAGCACTCAGCTACGCCCCGGAACAGGTTGCAGTATGAACTTTGTGGGAAATAAAAAAGCAGAGTGTCCATTACAGGATACTCAGATCCTATAAGGACACTCTGCATGGTCGGAGTGGCGAGACTTGAACTCGCGGCCTCTTGGTCCCGAACCAAGCACGCTACCATCTGCGCTACACCCCGACAACGCTTGAATATTATATACTATTATCCCGATAAAATCAAGTGTTTTCCTAAAAAAAGTTGAAAATTTTTTCCGGTAATTATCGAATTGAGATAACGGAAAAATAACAGCAGCTTTGAGCATAATGCTTGCTGCGGCGGATGTTTATATACGGCTTTATTATATCAAAGAAATTTTACCCTGAAACCGCGCAGGTGCGTCACTTGACTGAGAGTCCATTGACTTTTTTGAGCCGAGGGCGTAGAATTACGGCAAGGTGAAAGCCTGAAAATACCTCGGCGAACAGGCGCCGTCCGCCGTAATTAATTTTCGGCTGTCAGCTTTAAATTGTCGAAAGGAATGATCCTATGATCGAGAAAAATATGCTCGGAAAATTTATCCGAGCCAAAAGAGAGGAAGCCGGTCTTTCTCAAAAGCAGTTTGCCGAACAGCTCTTTGTTACCGAGTCGGCAGTTTCAAAGTGGGAAAGGGGAGTCAACTACCCCGATATCACAATGATTTCCGATATCTGCCGCGTACTTAACATAAGCGAAAAGGAGCTTATCACGGCTTCGGACGACACGTCATACCGACAGATGAAAAAGCAGTCGGCGAAGTATGAGAAAATTAAAAAACTCACGTTTTGGATTCCAACCTCGGCATATTTGCTGACAGTGTTTATCTGCTTAATATGTACGCTTGCCGGTGCGATGCCGTTCACAACATTGCTGATTGTTTTTGCAAGTCTTCTTTGTGCGTTCTTGTTCTTTCCATCCGTCACGGGTCTTTTCGGAGATCAAAAGCTGATTACCTATCTTATAACATCTGCGGCAGGTGTTGTTGTTCTGCTGATCGTCTGCGGAGCGGTAACAGGCAATGTTTCGTGGGTTCCGACTGCGGTTGCCGGAACGCTTCTCGGATATGCGGCAGTATTTTTGCCGATTGCTTTAAATAAATATGCAGGGACAGGGTTTATTTCAACTCATAAAACGCTCGTCAGCTTCGCTGCGGATTTTGTTCTGACGGCAATAACCGTCGCGACCGTGAATTTATTAACACCGATCAATCTCGGCAGGACGGAACTGCTGGTTCTTTATTGTTCCATTCCCTTTCTGATAACGGGAATAATTGTCAGCCTGGGAATGAACGCTTTGATCAAGGGCGGAATCTGCACGATCGTTTTCGGCGGCTTTGCTTATGCCGTCAACTATGTTGTAGGCTATGCGTTTGATGAGCCGGTTGACATGGCAATCAATTTGTCGGATTGGGCAACATACACGAACGGTAACGTGCTGCTGACGATTTTGTCGGTTTGTGCGATCATCGGAATCGCGCTGATCGGATTCGGGATAAAACAAGTTAAAAAGTAAAAAAGGGGGCTGCCGCTAAATTGCGACAGCTCCGTTCATTTCAATATATTTTTTTCAACATATTTTGATGTCATTGCGTTGAGCAGGCAGTTATAGGTCATTTTAAAATCTACGATTGAGCCGACCTTGTAATCATTGCCGCAGTCGGTTACGTCAAGCACAACGTGATCGCTGCTTCCTCCGACAATTTTCATTCGCTTGTCCGCACAGATTAGTCCGGGCAGGTAAATATCCTGCTTGCCGACCGCAACTATCGCACGCTTCATCAGCTTTTCGCAATCCTGCGGAAGCATTTCCGGAACACTCGGTTTTTCTTTCAGCTCGATGATCTCGGCTTTGAGAATGAAATTGTCCTCTCTCGCTTCGTCAAACGGAACATCGTAAACAGGAATGTTGCCGAGAAAAACCGACTCGCCCATTCTCATGTTGTTGATGATTTTCGGAAGCTTGCCGTCAAAGAGCATTTTTATTGAGCTTGACGCGCCGCCCGAAACTATCGGAAGCTTAATGCCGTATTCCTCCTGCACAGCGTTGACCGCATTCTCGAAAAGAGCCATGTTCTTTTCGCTTGGGAGAACCTCATTGACGCAGCTGAGGTTTGTTCCGATGCCGTAAAGCTCAAGGTTCGGCATTTTCAGAACCTCGCCTGCAAGGGCTTTCAGCTCGTCAGTGTAGCAGCCGTCACGCAGGTCGCCGCATTCATACATGAGAATGACCTTGTGACGTTTGTTCTGCTTCTTCGCCTCGTCATTCAGCGCGCGAAGCACCTCAAGCTCGCTGTTAAGACTGACATCGGTGAACTTCACAACGTCATGTATCTGCGAAAGCATGGGAGAGCGGATCAGCCATTTTTCAGCCTTGATATCAGCAAATTCCATGAAGTTTTCGACTCTGGAATCGCATATAGCCTTGATTTCTCCCTCATTCACAAGGAAGCGGACAAGCGGCTCATAGCCTACGAGCATTTTTGTTACAACAGAGAGCGACATCCCGTTCTCTGCACACCTCTGCTTCATTATTCTGATGTTATGAAGTATTCCATCGGGTTTTATCTCGATACAGGGAAACATATTTTTACTCCGTTTTCTGATCTATGAAACGTCTTACGGTTTTGAATGAATTGCGCTCAATTTCGAAGAAGCTTTCATCGAGCGGCTTGCACGGCTCGCAGCCCTTTGCCTTGAGAGCCTCGTTGATTATCTTTTCCGTATACCACGGATTCTTTACAAATACGGGACCGAGCGCATTGGTGAAAATAACGTTCTTGTACTTTGCACCCTCGGTCTGATCCTTGTCGTTGTTGCCCTTGCCGTAAATGAGCTTGCCGAGCGCGATTGACGGATCATTGAGGAAGAAATCAACAAGATGTATCTGAACAGCCATGATTTCAAAGCTCTTGTCCTCGCTGAGTGAGAATTGCAGGTCGTCGCCGTAAATCACTTCGCGCTCAACAGCCGTTGCGTCAAGAAGTCCGAGTCCCTCGACGACCGAGCCGTCGCATCTTTTTGTGGACTTGATAAGAACCATGCCCGTTGTTCCGATTGCGATAATCGGCTTTCCGCTTTCGGCAAATTTATAGATTGCATCGCCGTATTTTTTAATGTTCCTTACAATTGAATCGGCGGTTTTGATTTCGCCTGCATTCATGAAAATGATGTCCGAATTTTCAAAATCAATCTCGTGCGAGAAGGTGTCGATGCGGTTGATTTTAACGTCAAGACCCATCGCCTTGCCGACACGCTCAAATGCCATGAGATTTCCGCGATCGCCGTGGAGGTTAAGCAGGTCGGGATAAAGCCAAGTGATATTCAATGTGTTCATTATTCGTTACCTCCGTACTGCTTTGTGGATTTTTCAAGCTCATGGTA
>DNGF01000181.1 GCA_003486665.1 Oscillospiraceae bacterium | reverse complement strand
TGTGCGATCGGGCATTGCCCTTCAACAATTAAGTATGAACTCGATTCAGAGATGCTCTCTACATACAAAAATGTTTTTTATAAAGAGGAGGATCGTTACCTGCTTTTGGTGTCCTATATGCTTTCATTCACAAATTTCTTTGAACGCTATCCCACGTTATTATCACATCTTGAACTTGAGATTGCCTATTTATCCGTCGAATTTCTTTCTTATGACCATTTAAATATGGATAATATACGTAAATATCCAAAAGAAATTGAAAAATGGCAAAAACCGAACCATTAATTATCGCACATAAGCTTGCTGAAAGGCAGGCTTTTTCTTTTTCTATAAATCGGTTCCCAAATTGTTATTTTTTCGGAATATTTTAGCTCTTTCGTCGAAAATGTTTATTTTGAATTACAATATCGTTTAATTTGTTGTTTTATTTAAACGGTTGTGATATAATACAAAATATTACAATTGTATATGGGGGTTTATCAATGAATTACGATGTTGCCGTTGTGGGCGCAGGCGTTATCGGTTCGCTCATTGCAAGAGAGCTGAGCCGTTACGATATAAGCGTTGCGCTTGTTGAAAAATGCAACGACATGGCTATGGGAACTTCAAAGGCGAACAGCGCCATTGTTCACGCAGGCTTTGACGCATTGCCAGGCACACTTAAGGCGCGCTTCAATGTAAGAGGAACGGAGCTTATGCCGAAGATATGCAAAACGCTGAACGTTCCTTTTAAAAATATCGGTTCGCTTGTTGTGGCTTTCTCAGACGAAGAAACAAAAACTTTAAATATTCTGCTTGAAAGAGGAAAAGCAAACGGTGTTCCGAAGCTTGAAATCTATGATGCGGACAAGCTTCGTGAGGTTGAGCCGAACATCAGCGATGAAGCAAAGGCGGCTCTTTGGGCGCCGACGGCAGGTATTGTCTGCCCCTATGAACTGACGGTTGCCGCGGTCGAAAATGCCGTTATAAACGGTGTGGAATTTATCCGAAACTTCAGTGTTGAGAAGATTGATTTTGACGGCAGTGTTTTCACTCTCATTGACGGCGAAAAATCAATCGAAACAAAATATATAATCAATGCCGCAGGTGTTTACAGCGATGAAATTGCTTCACTGATCGGTGATGATTCAATCAAAATCATTCCGAGAAAGGGCGAATATATGCTCTGTGACAAGTCGGTCGGCTCGCTCGCAAAGCATACGATATTCCAGTGTCCCTCAAAGATGGGCAAGGGTATTCTTGTCACTCCGACAGTTGACGGAAATCTGCTCATCGGTCCGAGCGCACTTGATATCGAGGATAAGACGGATGTTTCGACAACGGCATCAGAGCTTTCGGATGTTCTTAAGGCTGCTCAGAAGTCTGTTCCGACTGTTTCCACAAGAGCGGTCATCACCTCATTTGCCGGTCTTCGCGCGCACAGCACAAACGATGATTTCATCATCGAACCGAGCAAGAAGAACGACCGTTTCTTCAACGTTGCAGGAATTGAATCCCCCGGTCTTTCCGCCGCTCCGGCAATTGCGGAATATGTCGGACAGACAGTTGCGAAAGCAATCGGCGCAGAAGAGAAATCAGAATTTGTTTCAGAGCGCAAAGCCCCCGTTCGTTTCAGGAACATGACCAACGAGGAACGCAAAGAGCTTGTTAAGAAAAATCCCGCTTACGGTCGAATCATCTGCCGCTGTGAAACCGTCACGGAGGGCGAAATTCTCGACGCCATTCATGCTCCGGCAGGCGCAAGAGATGTTGACGGAGTTAAGCGCAGAACAAGAGCGGGTATGGGACGCTGTCAGGGCGGCTTCTGCGGTTCAAAGGTTGTCGAACTGCTTGCCCGCGAGCTTGGCGTGGAAATAAATGAAATAACAAAATTCGGCGGCAAGTCGAAAATTCTCTATGACAGAACGAAGTGAGGCGGGAAATATGCTTAATTATGATATAGTTGTAATCGGCGGAGGTCCTGCCGGAATGGCAGCCGCAATCAAAGCCAAGGAATGCGGTGTTGACAGTATTCTTGTTCTCGAAAGAGCCGAAACCCTCGGCGGAATTCTTGAGCAGTGTATACATACGGGCTTCGGACTTCACTATTTCGGCGAAGAGCTTTCGGGACCCGAATATGCCGACAGATTCATTCAGCTTGTTAACGAAAAAGGAATTGAATATAAAACCGACACCATGGCGCTTGAGATAACGGACAGCAATGTTGTTTACGCAGTCAACAAAGAGGACGGCTTGCTTGAAATTCAGGCAAAGGCGATCATTCTCGCGATGGGCTGCCGTGAGCGTCCGAGAGGTGCGCTGAACATTGCCGGAACCAGAGCTTCCGGCGTTATGACGGCAGGTACGGCACAGAAATATGTAAATATCGACGGCTATATGCCCGGCAAAAAGGTTGTTATCCTCGGTTCGGGCGATATCGGACTTATCATGGCAAGACGTATGACCCTTGAGGGAGCTGAGGTTAAGGTTGTTTGTGAGCTTATGCCTTACTCAAGCGGACTTACCAGAAACATTGTTCAGTGTCTTAATGATTTCAACATTCCTCTTCGCCTGAGCTGTACCGTTATCGAGGTTCACGGTAAGGACAGAGTTGAGGGCGTTACGATTGCCGATGTTGACGAAAATCGCCGTCCCATCAAGGGTACGGAGCAGTATATCGAATGCGACACGCTCATGCTTTCGGTCGGTCTTATCCCTGAAAACGAGCTTACAAGAGCTGTCGGAATTGAGCTTGACCCCGTAACAAACGGTGCAGTCGTAAACGAGTTCAGAGAAACCTCTCACAAGGGCGTTTTCGCCTGCGGCAACGTTCTTCATGTTCATGACCTTGTTGACTACGTTACCCTTGAGAGCCAGACGGCGGGCGAGGGCGCAGCAAGATATGTTCTCGGTCAGACAAGCAGTCACGAATATGTTAAAACGAAGGGCGTCAACGGAGTACGTTATATTGTTCCGCAGAAGGTGGATATCAAAAACGAGGGCGACGTTAAGCTCTTCTTCCGAGTCGGTCAGACCTATAAGAATGCAAAGATCGTTGTTAAATACAATGGTGAAGAAATACTCAGCCGCAAAAAGCCGAGGCTTGCTCCGGGCGAGATGGAAAACGTTGTTATTAAAAACGATGTTCTCAAAGGCTTTGAACACGACGGTGTAATTGAAATTTCGGTGGAGGGTTGATTTATGCAGAAGAATATTATTTGCGTTTCATGCCCTATGGGCTGCGGAATTACCGTTGAATTGAACGATAACGGCGAGATTGTTTCCGTAACGGGCAACACCTGCAAGCGCGGCGATGCCTATGCGAGAACCGAATGTACTCACCCTGTCAGAAGTCTTGCAACAACGGTCAAGGTCAGCGGCGGAATTCACAATGTTGTTCCGTGCAAATCAAAGGGCGCACTGCCTAAAGAGAAGATCATGGACTGTATGAAAGCTATTGCCGAGGTTGAGATCAAAGCTCCCGTAAAGCTCGGTGATGTTCTCATAAAAAACATTTGCGGCACAGGAATAGATATTGTTGCGACAAACCATTGCCCGCAGAAATAAAAAAACAACCTTCGGAGAGTATGATAATTTCGACTACTTTCCGAAGGTTTTTTGCATAAAGACTGCATATATAAGACAATACTGTTTTCAAAAAACTATGATATGAAATTTCGAACCGACTGTGTTTTGAAAATCAGAATTCATTATGGTAACGAACCCGCCCCCATAATGGATTCTGAATTTTTTTGCGATTTACAGCGGCG
>DNGF01000078.1:12074-14290 GCA_003486665.1 Oscillospiraceae bacterium | reverse complement strand
ATCACAGTTGTTGACGTATCATTGTTCAGAAAGGTACTCAAGAAGACCGTAACTGTCGATCAGCTTACCGGCAGAGCAAGCTAAGACCTGATCAGGTCAAACCTAACAGCAAATACCTAACAGCAAATACCCAAACAGCATAAACCCAAAGGCACGGAGCAATCCGTGCCTTTTTTCTGTGATATAAGCTTTTTGAGCCAAGAGGTTTAATCCGATATCAGTTAAATAGTTCCCGTAACCGTGAGAATGGCTGAACCGGGAGTAACGCTGTATGCGCCGCTTTCGGCATCGCGGACAAAGGTTGCCGCGGGAACTGTAATCGCACCTGCAACTGTTGCAAATTCACCGGTTTCCGCATTATAGGTGTAATCCGTTGTCGGAGTGAGTGCTGTGCCGTTGAGTGTGACGCCCGTGATGTTGAGGATCGGGTCGAATGTGTCGCGAACAACGAGATTGTCAGCCGCGGCAGCTTCGGTGAAGCCGTTGTTTCTTATTACAAACGTGTAGGTCAATGTTCCGTTTTCAGGGACGGAAAGCGGACAAACAGCCTTTGTAATAGAAAGAATCGGACCTGTTTCAAGCGTTACGGTTTCCTCCGCGGTTACAGGGGAGGAAAGTCCTCTGCCGCTTACCGTAACGGTGTTCGTGATCTGCGTTTCGCCGTCAAGAGGTGCAAACTCATTTACCGTTGCCGAGTAAACGACGGTTGCGTTTCCGTTTGCAGGAACCGTGATACCCGTTATTGTAAGCGGTGAAGCCGACGCAACGGTCGGTGCAGTTTGAAGATCGCCCTTGATGAAGTAACGCACGCTTCTGTCAACATAGGTCAACGGTACAAGATTAGAGGTGTTAAACGCATATGAACCGAGGTTGTCGGTCACTGTTAAATCCGTAAAATCCGCGTCGCTTGAATTTACGATGTTGATGATATAGGTTATTGTCCTGCCTCTTTCATAGGTTTCGGAAAGGGCATTTTTGGTGACGGAAAGAACCTGAACAATTTCACCCGTAACAATGTTTGAATTGATAACATTATCGTTATAGGTTAAGGTTGCCTGATTTGTAAAAAGAGCCATTTCAAGACCTCCTTTATTTTTGTGAAGCTTCTGCTTCCGTTATATTATATGAACCGATAAAATAAAGTGTTAGAATTCAGGAAATAACTGCATTTTATTCTTTATTTTTCATGGATTGTATGATATAATCATTCTGTAAAATTGCGTATAGCAAAGAAAACTTAAGGGGGATTATAATGGCACACTTTATTTTTTCCGCTTTCAGCGATGAGTCGGGCGAAAGCTCGATAAAAGGTCAGATTGCCGCCTGCAAAGCAAACGGTATTTCCGAGATGGAGCTTCGTGGCTTCGGCAAGGAGCTTAACATCAACATTATGACCGTCGATCAGGCTAAGGAGATCAAAAAGATCATTGACGAAGAGGGCATGAAGGTTGCCTCCGTCGGTTCGGCTTACGGCAAGATCAACATCAAGGAAGACTTTGCCCCACACTTTGAGGCATTCAAGAATACCGTTGAGGTTGCAAAGATCCTTGAAGCAAAATATATCCGAATTTTCAGCTTCTTCTTTGACAAAGAGGACAGCTATGATGAATATAAGGAAGAGGTTTTCCGCAGAGTTAAGGCGATGGCTGACTACGCTGATGAGAACGGCATAAAGTGCTGCCACGAGAATGAAAAGGGCATTTACGGCGACACAGCCGAGCGCTGCCTTGAGGTTCTTGAAGCCTGCGGCGGAAAGCTCAGAGCTGTTTTCGACCCTGCTAATTTTGTTCAGTGCGGCGTTGATACGCTCAAGGCTTACGAGCTTCTGAAGGACTATATTGAGTATATGCACGTTAAGGACGCTATGTACTCCGACGGTCAGGTTGTTCCTGTCGGCGAGGGCGACGGCAACGTTGCCGAAATAATCAGAAAGCTTTCGTTCAAGTGGGCAAGGATCGTGCTTTCGCTTGAACCGCACCTCAAGGTTTTTGACGGCTTTGACGCACTCGAAAATGACGATGAAACCAAAAAGGGCATGGACAAGCATACCTACTCAACATATAAGGATTCGTTCAAGGCGGCGGCAGACGCTATGCACAAGCTCGCCGAAGAGGCTCAGCCGATTCGCACGGGTATTGTCGGTGTAGGTAATATGGGATCAAGCCATATTCGCAACTTCCTTGACGGCGACATGAGCGAGATGAGAGTTACGGCGG
>DNGF01000078.1:11091-12058 GCA_003486665.1 Oscillospiraceae bacterium | reverse complement strand
CAATCCCGAAAGACTTGAATGGGCAAAGAAAACCGTTCCGTGGGCGAAGAGGTATTCGACCGCCAAGGAGCTTTTCGAAAGCGGCGAGTGCGATGCGGTTATTATCGCCGTTCCGCACTATTTCCATCCGCCTTATGTTATCGAGGCGCTCAAAAACGGACTTCATGTTGTTTCCGAGAAGCCTGCCGGAGTTTACACAAAGCAGGTTCGTGAAATGAACGACTTTGCCTCAAAGCTCGGCTGGGTTTTCGCAATGATGTTTAATCAGCGCACAAACTGCGTTTTCAGAAAGATGAAAGAAATTGTTGACAGCGGAAAGTACGGCGAGATTCGCAGAGTTAACTGGATTATCACCGACTGGTACCGTACCCAGGCATATTACAATTCCGGCGGATGGCGCGCAACCTGGTCGGGCGAGGGCGGCGGCGTTCTCCTTAACCAGTGTCCGCATCAGCTTGATTTGTGGCAGTGGATCTGCGGTATGCCGTCAAAGATCCGTGCATTCTGCAATGAGGGCAAGTGGCACGATATTGAGGTTGAGGACGACGTTACAATTTATGCCGAATATCCGAACGGCGCAACGGGTGTGTTTATAACCACGACAGGCGACTATCCGGGTACAAACAGATTTGAGATCACGCTTGACAAGGCGAAGATCATCTGCGAAAAGGCTGAAAAAATTACTCTTATTGAGCTTGACGAGGGTCTGACGCATAATATTCAGACGGCAAAGGATGGCTTTGTAAGAATCGGAACTCACGACATTGACGTTGAAACGGACGGAAAGAACGAACAGCATTCGGGCGTTCTCAATGCCTTTGCCGGAAAGATTCTTCACGGCACTCCGCTTGTTGCAGACGGCAGGGAGGGCATTAACGGCCTGACTATCTCCAATGCCGCGCATCTTTCAAGCTGGACAAATGAAACGGTTTCCATTCCGTTTGATGAGGATAAATACTACGATCTG
>DNGF01000078.1:10415-11073 GCA_003486665.1 Oscillospiraceae bacterium | reverse complement strand
ACGTCAAGAATTCCAAGGCGAAGACCAACATTGTTGAGCAGGTTGCCGACGATATGAGCGATACATACTGAGGTGTTTTATGAGGGTTTCTGTTATAGGCTGCGGCAACATCGCACAGGTGCATCTGGAGATACTTGATTCCATGGAGGGGATCGAGATTTCCTCCGTTGCCGATATTGTTGAGGAAAAAGCGGATAAGGCTGCCGAAAAATACGGCTGCAAGGCATACTACGATTATATAAAAATGCTTGACGAGGATCATCCGGACGCGGTGCATATCTGCACACCGCACTATCTTCATGTCGAGATGTCGGTTGCGGCTCTTTCAAGGGATATTCATGTCCTTTGCGAGAAGCCGTGTGCGATGAACAGGGAGGAGCTTGCGAAAATCCGCATGGCTCAGCTCATGAGTACGCATGAATACGGCGTGTGCTTCCAGAACCGTTACAATCCGTCCGTCAGAGCGGTTAAAAATATGCTCGAAGCAGGAAAATACGGTGCGATCAAGGGCGCAAGAGCGGTTGTCCAGTGGTGCAGAAACGAGGATTATTATTCCGATGACTGGCACGGTACTCTCAAAAAGGAGGGCGGCGGAGTCGTTATAAATCAGGGCATCCACACGCAGGATCTGCTCAGATACCTTGTCGGAAGCGATGTT
>DNGF01000078.1:1516-10359 GCA_003486665.1 Oscillospiraceae bacterium | reverse complement strand
TCCAACGACCATTTGAAGGACGTTATCGAGGTTGAGGACACGGCTCATGCAAGATTCGTCTTTGCAAACGGTGTGATCGGACTTTATGACGCTACAACGGCTTTCGGACTCAATGCCAAGCCGATAATAGATATTTTCTGCGAGAGAGCGACCCTCAGAGTGGAGGGCGACAATGCCTGCGTTATAAAAAACGGCGGCGAGGTCGAGATTCTCAGCTCCGAAAACGATCCTGCAAGAGGCAAGGATTACTGGGGCAGCGGTCATGATGCGCTGATACACGATTTCTACGATTGTATTGCATCGGGAAGCCGCTTCCCGATAGACGCGCACGAGGGCGGCAAGTCGGTTGAAGAATTTTCGGCGATTTATGAGTCCTCCGAGAGCGGCGAAGAAGTAATTATCGGAAGGAAGTGATCCCATGCAGATGACAATGCGATGGTTCGGCGACGGCAAGGACACCGTTTCGCTTGAACAGATTCGTCAGGTGCCGGGCGTGGTCGGAGTTGTGCCTGCCCTGCACACATTGCCGGCAGGTGAGGTGTGGCCGCTTGACATGATTCTCGATATGAAAAGGGAAATCGAAGCGGCAGGACTTACAATGGAATGTATTGAGAGCGTCAATGTGCATGAGAGCATAAAGCTCGGTGACAGCGATGCCGATAAATATATCGAAAACTACAAGGAATGTATCCGAAATCTTTCAAAAGCTGGGGTTAAGGTAATTTGCTATAATTTCATGCCCGTTTTTGACTGGACGAGAACCGATCTCGCAATGGATATGGGCAACGGCGCAACCTGCCTTTGCTATAACGGCAAGCAGGTTGAGGGCAAAAGCCCCGAAGATATGTTCAGAGAGATCGACGATAATTCGAACGGCTATGCGATGCCCGGCTGGGAAACCGAGCGCATGGGCGAGATAAAGGAGCTTTTTGAAAGATATAAGAACATCACGCACGAGGATATGTGGAGAAATCTTAGGCATTTCCTCGAAGAAATCATTCCCGTATGTGAGGAATGCGATGTTAAAATGGCAATTCACCCCGACGATCCGCCGTGGGATATTTTCGGATTGCCGAGAATTATAAAAAATATAGACGACATAAGACGTTTTCTTAAGCTTGTCGATTCGCCGTATAACGGACTGACCTTCTGCACAGGCTCTCTCGGAGCGAGTGCGGACAACGATCTGCCGGCGATGATCAGAGAGGTCGGTGACAGAATTTATTTCGCTCACCTGAGAAACGTTAAAATAAGAGATAGCTGGTTTAACGAAACCTCCCATCTTTCCTCGGACGGAAGCCTTGATATGTACGAGATCGTCAAGGCTTTGCAGGAGGTCGGCTTTGACGGCTATGTCAGACCCGATCACGGAAGAATGATCTGGGGCGAGGTTGCGCGGCCCGGCTACGGACTTTACGACCGTGCGCTCGGCTGTGCATATCTCAACGGACTGTGGGAAGCAGTCGCAAAGAACAAATAATCGGAGTGATATTATGACTAAGCATGAAAGTCTTAACGAAAAGGTAGCGGTTATAACGGGCGGCGGCGGAGTGCTTTGCTCAGGCTTTGCAAAGACCCTTGCCGAGCAGGGCGTAAAGGTTGCCGTGCTTGACCTCAACGAGGAGGCGGCAAAAAAGGTTGCCGATGAAATAAATGCAAACGGCGGCACGGCGATAGCTGTCGGCTGTAATGTGCTTGAACCCGAAAGTATGAAAAAAGCGAGAGATGTTGTTGCCGAGAAGCTCGGCACCTGCGATATTCTTCTCAACGGCGCAGGCGGAAACAACCCCAAGGGTACGACCACCAAGGAAACTCTTGAAAAGATCGACCTTATTGAAAAGGACGAGAATGTTAAAACCTTCTTTGACCTCGACCCGGCAGGCATTTCCTTTGTGTTCAATCTTAACTTCCTCGGAACGCTTATTCCGACGCAGATCTTCGCACGCGATATGGCGGAGAAAGAGGACAGCTGCATTGTTATGATAACCTCGATGAACGCATTCCGTCCGCTGACGAAGATTCCCGCATATTCCGCGGCAAAGGCGGCGGTTGCGAATTTCACTCAGTTTATGGCGGTTCATTTTGCCGATATGGGCATCAGAGTCAATGCCATTGCNNCCCCGGCTTTTTCTCAACAAAGCAGAATAAGGATCTTTTGTGGAATCCCGACGGTTCGCCGACTGCGAGGACGGGCAAAATTCTTGCCGCAACGCCGATGGGCCGCTTCGGCAAGCCGGAGGAGCTTTCGGGCGCATTGCTTTTCCTTTGCGATAAAGACTATTCGGGCTTTGTAACGGGTACAACAATTGCCGTTGACGGCGGCTTTAACGCATATTCGGGAGTGTAAATCTGAGGTGATGAAATGTCGGCGCTTGTCAGCATAATTATTCCTGTATATAATCTTGAAAAGTACATAGAGAATTGCCTGAAAAGCATCGCTGCTCAGACCTATGACAATCTTGAAATTATCTGCGTTGATGACGGAAGTACGGACAAAAGCGCAGAGATCATAAAGCGTCTTTCGGCTTCAGACGGCAGGATAAAATATGTCCGTCAGGAGAATTCGGGCGTTTCCGCGGCAAGAAACAGAGGTCTTGACGAAGCGGCGGGCGAATATATTATGTTTGTTGACGGCGACGACTATCTGCACTTTCAGGCGGTCGAATTATTCGTCGGCGAAATTGAAAAATCGGGGTGCGGCATGGTTTGCGCCCACGAGATATATACGCCGAATACCGATGAAAAAATGCAGCCGATCACGGAGTACAAGGCGCATGACGCAACGGTTGAGGAGCTTTTTGACAGCAGTACAAACAGATGTATGGGAAAGTCGGTATGGGGCAAGATCATCAGAACCGAAGCGGCGCGGCAGAGCCGATTCCCCGTCGGGATTTCAAACGGCGAGGACGCATTCTATATCATAAATCTTCTTGACCGCGGAATCGGGGTAAGGTGTATTGACAAAGAGCTTTACTATTATCTCAACAGACCGAATTCGACCGTAACATCAAGATTTACGATGAAGCGATTCACAATGACATATTCATTCGATATGCTTTGTGAAAAACTGAAAAATTCATCAAATTTATTTTTAAAAAAATATTGTCTGCAATATCTGTTTCAGTCGATTTTTTATAACAGAACGCAGGCGGTAGGAACAGAGTGCGAAAAAGAGGTTTTGTCGGAGTCGAAAAGAATAGGTAAAAAGTGGATAAAAGACTTTCAAAGGAACAAAGATATTTCTTTGATCATAAAAATATCGTTCACAGTGTTCTTCTATTCACGTCACATTTACGAGCTTGTAAGGGCGGTACAGGACCCGACAATGTTTGATTTTTATAAAAGCAGAAAAAAGGAGAATACCGATCATGAAGCTTGAACTCAGAAAAAAAGAGGACTGCACCTTTGATATGATATCCCTCGGCGAGATTATGCTGAGGCTCGATCCCGGTGATTCAAGAATCAGAACGGCGCGCTCGTTGAGAGTATGGGAGGGCGGCGGCGAATACAACGTCGCAAGAGGACTCCGCAAGTGCTTCGGACTGAAAACGGCGGCTGTTACGGCGCTTGCCGATAACGAGGTCGGCAGACTGGTTGAGGACTTCATGCTTCAGGGCGGAGTAGATACCTCGCTTATAAAGTGGGTGAAATATGACGGCATCGGAAGAACCGTCAGAAACGGACTGAACTTTACCGAGCGCGGCTACGGAATCCGCGGAGCGCTCGGCGTTTCCGACAGGGGAAACACTGCCGCCTCTCAGCTTAAAGAGGGCGACATTGACTGGGAGTACATTTTCGGCACTCTCGGCGTAAGGTGGCTTCACACGGGCGGAATTTTTGCCGCACTCTCCGATACAACGGCTAAGGTCGTTATTGAAGCCGTTAAAACAGCGAAAAAATACGGAACAATAGTTTCCTACGACCTCAATTACCGCCCGTCATTGTGGAATGATATCGGCGGCAAGGCAAAGGCACAGGAGGTCAACAGGGAAATTGCAAAATATATCGACGTCATGATCGGCAACGAGGAGGACTTTACCGCCTGCCTCGGACTTGAGGTTGAGGGCAATGACGAAAATCTCAGGGAGCTGAACATCGACGGCTACAAAAAAATGATGGCAAAGGCTGCGGAGCTTTATCCTAATTTCAAGGTCGCGGCTTCAACGCTCAGGACGGTTAAAACCGCCACAGTCAACGACTGGAGCGCAATATGCTGGGCTGACGGCAGGGTTTATAACGGACTTGATTTAAAGGGTCTTGAAATTTACGACCGCGTGGGCGGCGGCGACAGCTTCGCTTCGGGTCTTATATACGGACTGATGGAAACGGGCGATCCGCAGGCGGCGGTCAATTACGGCGTGGCTCACGGTGCGCTTGCAATGACGACTCCGGGCGACACATCAATGGCGAGCAAAGCCGAGGTTGAAAGAATAATCGGCGGCGCAGGCGCAAGAGTTCAAAGATAAGCGAGGACAGTTTATGTTATACAAGAAAAACAGCGAAAAAGAGCTTTCAAAGGAGCTTTTCAAAAATCCGACAAGTGAATTCAGAGGAACTCCGTTCTGGGCGTGGAACAGCCTGCTTGAAAAAAACGAGCTTGAAAGACAGATCGAAATTTTCAAAGAAATGGGTCTTGGCGGCTTCCATATGCACGTCAGAACGGGTCTTAAAAATAAATATCTCAGCGATGAATATATGCAGCTCATAAGGGACTGCGTTGACAAGGCTAAGGGCGAAAAAATGCTCGCATGGCTCTATGACGAGGACAGATGGCCGTCGGGAGCGGCAGGCGGATATGTAACGGAGGACGAGCGATACAGAGCGAGATATCTTCTTTTCACTCCGTTCAAAACTGCCGAGGCTAAGAAATCCTTTGAGGTAAGCGCAGGCAGAACGAACAACGGTACGCTCCTTGCCTGCTACGATGTTGTACTCGATAAGGACGGATACCTGTCATCGTACAGGCGAATCGGCGAGAATGACGAAGCCGAGGGTACAAAATGGTATGCGTTTATGGAGATAATCGGCGAGTCCGATTGGTTCAACGGCAAGACATATGCCGATACGCTTTCAAAGGACGCGGTAGACCGTTTCATCGAGATCACTCATGAGAAATACAGGAATACTGTCGGCGATGAGTTTGATAAGACCGTTCCTGCGATTTTTACAGACGAGCCGCAGTTCACCCACAAGGCGGTAATGAACAATTCATTTGATAAAATGGACATGATAATGCCGTGGACGGACAAGGTTCCCGAACTTTACGAAAAGGCTTACGGCGCGGACATTTACGCAACGCTTCCCGAACTTTTCTGGGATCTGCCCGAAAGCAAGCCATCCGTTCACAGATACAGATATCACGATTTTATTTCAGAGCTTTTCTCAAGCTCCTTTGCCGATAATATCGGCTCGTGGTGCCGCAAAAACGGCATTGCCCTTACGGGACACATGATGGAGGAACCGACGCTTCGCAGTCAGTGCGCCGCGCTCGGCGAAGCTATGCGCTCATACAGAGGCTTCGATATTCCCGGCATTGATATGCTTTGCAACAATCATGAATTCACAACGGCAAAGCAGGCGCAGTCGGCGGTTCACCAGTTCGGCTATGAGGGAATGCTCTCCGAGCTTTACGGCGTAACGGCTTGGGACTGCGATTTCAGAACCTATAAGCATCAGGGCGA
Source organism: Oscillospiraceae bacterium (assembly GCA_003486665.1). GTDB lineage: Bacteria > Bacillota > Clostridia > Oscillospirales > Acutalibacteraceae > CAG-488. The sequence goes on along the minus strand of DNGF01000078.1, from coordinate 4,678 downwards.
CTGGCAGGCGGCTCTCGGCGTAACTGTCAGAGTTCCGCACCTTTCATGGTACGCAATGGGCGGCGAGGCGAAGCGTGACTATCCGGCTTCAATCTCGTATCAGTCGCCGTGGTATAAAAAATTCTCGGTCGTCGAGGATCACTTCGCAAGACTCAACACGGCTCTGACAAGGGGCAAGCCCGTTGTCAAGGTTGCCGTCATTCACCCGATCGAGAGCTTCTGGCTTCACTGGGGACCGAACGACAAGACAGCTGTTCTGCGCGAGAGCCTTGACGAAAGATTTTCAAACGTTACAAATTGGCTGCTTGAGGGCAGTATAGATTTCGACTTTATCTCGGAGTCGCTTCTCCCGACCCTTTGTGAGAAAGGTTCAAATCCGCTCAAGGTCGGCAGGATGGAATACGATGCCGTTATCGTTCCCGGCTGTGAAACGCTCCGTTCGACTACGATCGAGCGACTTTCCGAGTTCGGCAAAAACGGCGGCAGGCTCATATTTATGGGCGATGCGCCTTATCTTTGCGATGCCGTTGAGTCTGACGAGGGCAGGAAGCTCTTTGACAGAAGTACAAGAATTGATTTTTCAAGAGCTTCGCTTCTCAATGCGCTTGAAGCGGACAGAACGGTTACTCTGAGATATGCCAACGGCAGACTGACGGATAATCTCATATATCAGCTTCGCCGTGACAATGACTGCGAATGGCTCTTTATCTGCCACGATGCAGAGCCGAAAAACAAGGACATCGACTACGGCAGTGACATAAAAATTACTGTTGACGGCGAGTTTATTCCCGAACTTTACGACACTCAGAACGGTGATATTATTCCGCTCGGCGCTTCGTATATGAACGGAAAAACCGTTGTTTCATACAAGCTTTACGGCTATGATTCGCTTCTTATAAAGCTGACCGGCGGCAGAACCGAATCGGCGCAGGGGGAGAAAACGAACGATGCTTCCGAGGGCAGGTCGGTTGTCGGCTTGGTTGACTATGAGCTTGACGGAAAGAACGTGCTTCTGCTCGACATGGCGGAATACAGACTTTCCGGCGAGAGCGAGTTTTCACCTGAGGAGGAAATTCTCCGTCTTGATAATGTTTGCCGTGATCGGCTCGGACTTCCGCTTCGCGGCGGTTCGATAGTTCAGCCGTGGGTTTCGGGCGATATTCCTCCCGTGGACAAGCTTACGCTTCGCTTTACGTTTGAAAGCGAGATCAATTACGGCGGCGCCGAGCTTGCATTTGAGGAACCCGACAGACTCGAAAAGATCATGTTTAACGGCAGCGAGGTCGCAAAGGAGCTTTGCGGCAGCTATGTTGATATTTCGATTTTTAAGGTCAAGCTTCCCGACATTGTAAAGGGCAAAAACACGCTTGAAATGACGTATGCTTACGGCGAAAAGACGGATATTGAAAGCGTATTTATTCTCGGCGATTTCGGCGTTAAGGTCGCAGGAACTGAGAAAAAGGTTGTTCCTTTGCCCGAAAAGATCGGCTTCGGCGACATAACAAGGCAGGGTTTCCCGTTCTACGGCGACAATATCACATATAAATTCAAGGCTGCTGCGGAAAACGGAAAAATGAATATCTGCGCTTCGTGGTACAGAGGTGCGATGATCTCCGTTAAGGTTGACGGCGAGAAAAAGGGCGATATCATCTATCCGCCGTACACCCTCTGCGTTGACGGACTTTCCGACGGCGAGCATGACGTTGAAATGACGCTTTACACTCACCGCTACAACACCTTTGGACCGCTTCACCTCGTCAATGAGGCTGAGCCTTGGCACGGACCCGACGCATGGAGAAGTAAAAAGTGCAACTGGAGCAACGAATATGTTCTCAGACGTGTGGGAATACTTTCCGCACCGAAAATCAATAACTGACGGAGGGCATTATGGATAAAGAAAATATTCTTATGAGAATTCAGGACTGCGGCATTGTTGCCGTTGTCAGAGCCGAAAGTGCCGACAAGGCGGAGCGAATCGTTGACGCCTGCATGGAGGGCGGAGTTGCGGCGATCGAGCTGACATTCAGCGTTCCCCATGCGGACAGAGTTATCGAAACGCTTTCATATAAATATGATCCAAAGGACATAATATTGGGTGCAGGTACCGTTATGGACGCGGCGACTGCGAGAATCGCAATGCTCAGCGGCGCACAGTATATCGTCAGCCCGTATCTTGACCTTGAAACGCTTAAGATGTGCAACCGCTACAGAGTGCCGATGATGCCCGGCGTTATGTCGGTTCGTGAGGCTGTAACGGCAATGGAGAACGGCGCGGATATTCTAAAGATTTTTCCGGGCGATCTCTTCGGACCGAAGATAATAAAGGACATTCTCGGACCGATCCCGTATGCCAAGATGATGCCCACGGGCGGCGTTGATGCCGATAACGTAGGCGAGTGGATAAAGGCAGGCGCAGTTGCAGTCGGAGCAGGCTCATCACTTACGGCAGGTGCAAAAACGGGAGACTATAAGCTTATTACGGAAACGGCAAAGAAATTTGTTGCCAACATCAAGGCGGCAAGAGCAAAGTAACCGATGATGGGCATTTAACATAATTTAACAGAATGAGGTAAACCTATGTTTGTAGACATAGCAAAAATTAAAATTACGGCAGGCGACGGCGGCAACGGAGCGGTCGCATTCAGAAGAGAAAAATATGTTGCTGCGGGCGGACCGGACGGCGGTGACGGCGGCAGAGGCGGAAACGTTGTGTTTAAGGTCAACGACAATCTTTCAACCCTTGCCGACTTCCGCTACAAGAGAAAATACAAAGCCCCGAACGGCGCTCCCGGTCAGTCGGGTCACAAGAGCGGCAAAAAGGGCGAGGATCTGATAATCGAGGTGCCGAGAGGTACTATTATCCGCGAGCAGACAACGGGTAAGGTCATGGCTGATATGTCCGACGATGACGAGTTTATTGCCGCAAAGGGCGGCAGGGGAGGCTGGGGAAATTCCCATTTCAAGACTCCGACCCGTCAGACGCCGAGATTCGCCAAGCCCGGCACACCCGGCGAGAGCTGGGACGTTTCGCTCGAATTGAAGCTCCTTGCCGATGTCGGACTTCTGGGCTTCCCGAATGTCGGAAAGTCAACGCTTATTTCGGTCGTCAGCGAGGCTAAGCCGATTATTGCGGACTATCATTTCACAACGCTTACTCCCGTT
>DNGF01000078.1:0-1478 GCA_003486665.1 Oscillospiraceae bacterium | reverse complement strand
CGTCATGGCGGATATCCCCGGACTTATCGAGGGCGCGAGTGACGGAATCGGTTTGGGTCACGAGTTCCTCCGCCACGTTGAGCGCTGCCGCTTGCTTGTCCATATCATTGACGCGGCAGGCAGTGAGGGAAGAGATCCGATTGAGGATTTCAACAAGATAAACGAGGAGCTTGTCAAGTTTAATCCCGATATGGCGGATCTGCCGCAGATCGTTGTCGGCAACAAGGTCGATCTTGCAACGGACGAGCAGCTTGAAAAGCTCGAAAAATATTTCACCGAGCGAGGATATCAATATTTTACCATGTGCGCCCCGATTGCAGAGGGTACGCAGGAGATCATCAATGCCGTTGCGGCTAAGCTTGCAACGCTTCCTCCTATCAAGAGATATGAAAAGGAAGAAATTCCCGCCGAGTTCTTCGAGAAGAACGCGGACGGCAGGTTTACAATTTCCGTTCAGGACGGAATTTACTCTGTCGAGGGCGAGTGGCTTCTGAGAATACTTCAGCGCTGTGACCTTGACGATTACGAGTCACTGCAATATTTTCAGCGTGTGCTTCATTCCAGCGGAATAATTGACGCGCTTGTAGAAAAAGGAATTCAGGAGGGCGACACGGTCGAGATCTACGATCTTGAGTTCGACTTTGTGCCGTAAAATATATGGAACGTTTTTTGAAAGATAAGGAAGTAAAGCCCAACGAATTGAGTCCCTTGACGCTTGCATTTATCGGCGACACGGTTTTTGATCTGCTTGTCCGCGAGGAGCTTATCTGTGACGCAAACAGACCTGCGAACGACCTGCATCACATGGCTGTCGAGCGTGTAAGGGCAACGGCTCAGGCGCAGGGTGTTGAGAAAATTATGCCTGTTCTTTCCGAGGAGGAAACCGCCGTTTTCAAGCGTGGAAGAAACGCGAAGTCGGGACATCAGCCGAAGAATGTCAGCCGTTCGGATTACCACATGGCAACGGCGATGGAAACACTTTTCGGCTATCTTTACCTTATGAACAGGACGGACAGAATTCTTGAATTATACAGGTTGATTTACGGCTGAGGAGGATAACTTTGCAAAAGAAAAATTCACTTGTTCAGGATTTGAAAAAATACAGTCTGAAAAAATTTGCCGTTGATAACGTCTATTTCGTTATCGGCTGCCTTCTTTACTCACTCGGAGTCAATATTTTTGCGATTCCGAATAAGATCGCACAGAGCGGCATGACAGGTGTTGCAATTATTATTAACTATCTCTTTCCGCAGTGTCCTGTCGGCTTTACAGGATTTTTGCTCAATGTGCCGCTGATTATCCTCGCGTGGATATTTATAGGCAAGTTTTTCACATTCAAAACGCTGTGGGTAACGGGCGTTCTTTCGCTGATAATCGACGGCGTGAAGCTCGCAATGAATAGGGGACTGATAGGCGCATATGAGGGCGATAAGCTGCTTGCTTCCATCTTCTGCGGTGCGATGTGCGGCGCGGGAATC
>DNGF01000019.1:3102-16548 GCA_003486665.1 Oscillospiraceae bacterium | reverse complement strand
GGGAGAGCAGAGAGCTTTCAATTGACGGACTTTTCATTGCGATAGGTCTTATTCCGCAGAACGAAGCGTTTAAAAATGTAATTGAGCTTGACGACAGAGGCTATGCGGTAATTGACGAAACCTGCGAATCGGAAACAAAGGGAATTTTTGTTGCCGGTGACTGCCGCACGAAAAAAATCCGCCAGGTTACTACCGCTGCCGCCGACGGAGCGATAGCAGCGCTTGCAGCTTGCGATTACATTGATACAGTTAATAAGTGATAATGTAAAGGACTTCTTCAAATACGGAGAGGTCTTTTTTTATATAACAATTGACCTCGCGCGGATTTTTCTGTATAATATTTTTGAGGTGATTCCATGGCAATACTGACCTACAAGGGCAACAAATTCTTCCTTGACGGGGAGGAATATACAATAATTTCGGGCGCAATGCACTATTTCAGAATTCCGAGAGAATATTGGCACGACAGACTTCTGAAGCTGAAAGAATGCGGCTTCAATACAGTTGAAACCTATACCTGCTGGAATCTTCACGAGTCGCAGGAGGGCGTTTTTGATTTCGGCGGAATGCTCGATCTCGAAGCATATATCGACATTGCAAAAGAGCTTGGACTGAACGTTATTCTTCGTCCGGGTCCGTATATCTGCGCCGAATGGGAGATGGGCGGTCTGCCGGCATGGCTGCTTAATTATCCTGAGATGACGGTTCGATGCAATGACGAGCTGTTCATTTCAAAGGTTGAGCGTTATTATAACGAGCTTTTGCGCCGAATTGTGCCGAAGCTTTCAACAAACGGCGGAAACATTATAATGATGCAGATTGAAAACGAGTACGGCAGCTACGGCGATGATCACGAGTATATGCAGAAAATTGCCGAAATTTATAAAAAAAACGGTGTTGACTGTCTGCTGTTCACTTCCGACGGTGCAGACTATTCAAGCCTGCAGGGCGGAACACTGCCCGAATATCCATGTGTTGCGAACTTCGGTTCAAGAGCGGAAGAGAATTTCAGAGTGCTTAACGATTTCAGACCCGATCAGCCGTTGATGTGCGGTGAATACTGGGTCGGATGGTTTGATCATTGGTATGAAGAGCATCATGTCAGAGATCCTAAGGAGGTTGCAGATCTCTTTAAGGAAATGATTGACTGCGGCGCATCGCTGAACTTTTATATGTTCCACGGCGGAACAAATTTTGGGTTCATGAACGGCGCAAACTATTATGATAAATATGAACCGACAATAACAAGCTACGACTACAATGCGCTTCTTTCCGAAGCCGGTGATCTTACGCCTGCGTATTACGAGGTCAGAAAAATCATTGAAGAGCGTTTCGGGAAGCTTCCCGAACTGACGGTTAAAAATTCCGAAAAAGCCGCTTACGGCAAGCTTGAATTGAACGAAAGATGCAGTATTTTTGACGCGGCAAAGCTCCTTTCAAAGCCTGTGCATTCCGCCGCACCGAAATTCATGGAGGATATCGGTCAATATTACGGCTTCACACTTTATTCAACGGTCGTTGACGGTCCGAGGGATGAAAGAGAAATCAAGTTTGATGCGGTTCACGACAGAGCTGTTGTATTCATTGACGGCGAGTACAAGGGCTATTATGAACGCACAAGAGAGGGCGAGCCTGTCAGTTTTTCGCTTAAAAAAGGCGAGAACTGCCGCATAGACATACTTTGCGAGAATATGGGCAGAGTTAACTACGGACCGAGAATCATGGACAGAAAGGGCGTCAAGGGCATCAGATTCAATCTGCAGTACCACTTCGGCTGGGATACGTATCCGCTGCCGCTTAATGACATTTCATCGCTCGAATATAAGCAGGAAAGCGGAGCGGTCAAGGTCGCTTCGTTTCTTAAGGGAACGCTCAGAATTGAAGACGAACCGCACGACACATTCATGCGTCTTGACGGTTTCACAAAGGGCGTTGTATTTGTCAACGGCTTCAATATCGGACGTTATTTCAACCCGGCAGGACCGCAGAAAACGCTCTATGTTCCTGCTCCGATGCTTAAAAAAGGTGACAATGAGATTGTTGTTTTTGAAACGGACAGCTCGGATCGAAGCTGTGTTACATTTCTTGATAAGCCGGATTTAGGTTAAAAAACGCCGTCTCACACATTGATTTTTACCGCAGATCGTATGATTTGCGGTATTTTTTTTGGTATATCGGCATAGCCTTTATAAAGGAGTTGACAAGCTATGTCTGTTATCGGAACGAAAAAGCCATTGAATTTTCACAAATACAGCCTGAAAGCTGCCGAGGTATTGTCAAATTGGAAAATAATTCTTCCGGTCATTTTTACATTCGGCGGAATAATAAGCGGCTGTCTGGGCGGAAAAGGGGAGGGAAAGCTCTTTTTGAGAATAACCGAATACTTTACCGATGTAATACTCAACCGTGACATACCGTCGGCTGGATCGGAATTTTTGCTGTATCTTATTTTTCCTGCCGTCTTTCTGATAATAACATTTTTTCTCGGTCTTTCAGTGTTCGGTTCGCTGATAACGAACGTTATGCCGCTTGCATACGGATATATTATCGGCAGTATTTCGTTTTATCTCTATAACGAATACACGCTTAAGGGACTTGGGTACTGCATTATAATGATCTTTCCGTATGCCACACTATGCCTGCTCTCAATAATTCTGTGCTGCAGAGAAAGCATTAATATGTCCGAGTATATTATGAAAAGTATCTCTAAAAAAGCAAAATTCCCGAATTACGGATTTGTTGTTTATTACAAATCGTTCTTCAGGAACTGCATTTTTATTATTGCCGCGTCTGCGGTTAAGACAATTTTAGAGTATTTATTCGGCGGGCTTTTTTCCTTTTCATTGATTTAAGGGATTTGACTCAACGGCTTCCTTGAGCTGAGAATTGACAATGTGAGTATATATTTCGGTTGTCGCGAGATTTTCATGACCGAGGATATCCTTTATCAGCAGAACATCAACACCGCCTTGCTGATACATTAAGGTTGCGGCAGTATGTCTGAGCTTATGGGTCGAAAATCCGCGGTCGCCAAGGCCTGATTTTTCAATGTATTTTTCAACGATATGCTGAACGGTTTTAGGACTGATCCGGCATTTTCTGTTGCTGAGAAACAGCGCTTTCTTGTCTTTAACTCCGTCAACAGGGCGAACCTTCATGTATTCATTAACGGCATTTACGCACATTTCGTTAAGGTAGATCGTGCGTTCCTTATTTCCTTTACCCGTTACGGTCATGGTATTATCAGTATTGATATCGCTGTAATTCAAACTGCAAAGCTCGGAAAGACGTAAGCCGCAGTTTAGGAAAAGAACAAGAATGGCATAATCGCGTTCCTTGTCGCGGCCCTCAACGCTCTTGAGCAGCTTAATGCTTTCTTCAAGGGTGAGATATTTCGGTAAAGATTTTTTCTTCTTGGGCAGCTCAAGCTCTTCCATGGGATTTTCCGAAATAACCTTTATTTTAAGGAACAGATACTTAAAAAATGCACGAATCGAAGAAACCTTGCGCGCGATGGCGGCATCATTATTTTTTCGCTCGTTCCTGCAATATGAGAGGAAAGCATATGCGTCGGATATCTTGATACTTTTGATGAAATCAATGTCAATAAAATCAATTGCAATTTTTTCAAAGTCACAATCCTTTGGAACCAAACCGCGGTAAACAAGCATAAACCTGAAAAAAAGCCGAAGGTCGGAGGCGTACTCCAGTACGGTAAGCTCAGACTTGCTTTTAACCACCGAAAGATAATTCAAGAATTCAATGACATATTGAGGTAAAGATGAAAATTCTTCCTTGTGCATAATAACATTCCTTTTTATCTGTTCTTTCATTTATCGGACTACTGATAGGGTAAGGATATTATAACATAGCTCACTGAAAAAATCAAGTAATGATACAAAATAAATATTTTGTATCAAAAAGGGGAGTTAAAACATAAAAATTTTACCTTAATATGGAGGATATTTAAAAAAACGCATATAAAACAGAAAAACAGACCGATTAAGCAAATAGCCTAAATCGGTCTGTTCGTGTATTATGCCTCTTCAAATAAAGGAACAATTCCGCCGATATCAGTCAGCGGCTCATCTGTAAGCTCAATATATTTAACATTATATTTACCGAGAAAATCTTTTATTTTGTCTGCATCGTCAAGCGTATCAAGTCTGCCGTTAAATGCAAGCAGGTTTTTATCAATAAAGCCGCAGCATCCGCCGATAAAACCGTACTCATGTCCGCTCAGTTTAATCTGACCCTTAGAAAGCATCAGACGGTCAAATCCTATTCGATTGAAAGTATCGTAAACCGATCTGTCATCTGTCATTACGGCTTTTTGAGCCACCAAGACCGTTGAGCAGCCTGCATAACCTTGATTGCAATGATATAGCTTGATATTGTTCTTTTCTGCAAACTCTTTAATTGACGGATCAACCAGCGATGTATTGCATACAATACCGCTCCCGAAGGATTTAACGTTTATCGCCGCTTCGTTCGGATACGGAGAGCAAACATCGGCACGAATGATATTAATAAATTCCCTATCGCCTGTTAAATTTTTAACAATTCTGCATTTTGAACAGAATAATGTTAACTCCATTATATTGCTGTTATCGCATATAAATGTTCCTCCGCCGAGATTTGCAAGGTTGCAATCCGCGTGAGAAGCAACTGACGGCTCCAAATTATTGTTTACTTCAATTTCAAAAACCTTTGTATCTGATTTTTTTAAGCTTTCAATTGTATTTTTTGCCTCAGAAGACACAGCAACGACCGCCTTACTCTGCGGTAAACACGGAATATCAATTGTTTTTAACACAGTCCTCTCCCCTTTTGTAATTCCATTTTGATGATTATATCATATTAAATTTCCGATTTCAATATTTATTGTCCTTTAATTCTTTTTAAAGCGCTTTTTTCAAGTCTTGAAACCTGCGCCTGCGAGATGCCGATCTCTTTGGCCACTTCAGTTTGGGTCTTACCGAGCATAAATCGTAGGTTCAGGATATTTTTTTCTCTCTGTGAAAGATTCTTGATCGAATCTCTTATCATGATTTCGTCCATCCAGTTATCCGGAGTATTTCTGTCGCCGATCTGATCCATAACATATATCGCATCGCCGCCCTCATTATAGACCGGTTCATACAGCGAAACGGGTTCAACTATTGCTTCAAGTGCGATGACAACATCCTCTTTGTTCATGTTCAGCTCCTTGGCAATTTCCTCAACTCTCGGCTCCCTGTTCAGTTCATTGGAAAGCCTTTCTCTAACCTGGATCGCCTTGTATGCCGTGTCGCGAAGAGAACGGCTGACTCTGACGGAATTGTTGTCCCTCAGATAACGTCTTACCTCGCCGATGATCATCGGAACGGCATATGTCGAAAATCGCACCTTGTAGCTTGTATCAAAATTTCTCACGGCCTTAATAAGCCCGATGCATCCGTNNCGTGTTGAAGTTGTCTATCGCCTTTATAAGCCCCATACAGCCGACCTGAAAAAGGTCGTCTAACGGTTCGCCTCGGTTAGAAAAACGCTGAATTACGCTCAGTACGAGCTTCAGGTTGCCCTGTATCATCTCATCCCTTGCGGCTTTGTCGCCGTTGTGCGCTCTTATGATCAATTCGAGCTTTTTGTCCTCTTTGAGAACCTTAAGACTCGATGTATCTATTCCGCAAATCTCAACCTTATTGTTATATTGCATGAAAAGACCTCCTCACAGTAAAATTTTTACCAAGAGAAGGTCCTGTTATTCAGTTAATGTCTATATATAATGATGTTTTTGGCAAACGAAAAACATTCGCTGACAAAATAAAACGGAGAAATAAAGAAAGCGTGGACAGCACTGCCGAGCATTTTGCCGTACATATGATTTCGTTTATAGGCAACGGACATGACCATGTTGTGCCTGAATTTAACATAGCGGATCTCGCTTCTGCTGAGCCTGTCAAAATACTTCTTTTTGAACTCATAAAGCATATTTTCGCCGTCAATTTTATTTTTGCCCTGCGAAATTCCGCCGTCATTGTGCTTATAAACCTTAATGTCGCACGAATCAAAATATCTGATTTTAAGCCCTGCTTCAATGGAAATGAGCATAAGGAAGAAGTCCTGACCCATTTTAGCGTCTTTGAATCCGCCGATTTCCTTGAGTTTATCCGCTTTAAACATAAAGCTCGGCGTTCCGCTCAGATTCTTCGTCAGATGATAATGAAGCAATGTTTCGTTGTCGAAATTTTTAATTCCCTTATGATCTCTGTAATCGCAAACCTTTCCGTCAAGACGGTACATAATCATATTTGAAAAAGAAAGATCGCATCCCGTCTTAAGCATAAAATCAAGCTGCTTTTCGACCTTTCCGGGCATATACTCGTCATCATCGTCGAGAAAAGTAATATACTCTCCGTGAGAAGCGTTAATTCCGACATTTCTCGAAAGAGATCCGCCGAGATTTTTCTCGTTCCTTATGTAAATTATATTTGGTTTATTGAGCTTTTCGACATAATTTTTTATCTCATCACGATATGGAAAGTCACTCGGACTGTCGTCAACAATAATTATCTCGATATTATCATAAGTCTGATCAATAACCGACTGCAAGGCATTGCTAACATAATCCAGTTTTCTTTTATAAGTCGGAATTATAACCGATACCAGACAGCCCATCAATAATCTTCCTTCACAAAAAACTCTTTTCAAATTAACTAATTTATTATACAAAAAATATTCGTTCATGTCAATGACTATATACAACGATATCTTACGAAAAAATCCTCTTAAGCCATTCGGAAGACCTGTCCGCCCAATATGAATTCGGCTTGCAGATTTCCTGAGCTTCTTTTGAGGAACAGACAATATCTGTTCCGAGTGAAAATCCGTGTCCGCCCTCATAAAAAATGTGCATTTCAAAACCGACATGATTTCTTTCAAGAGCTTCGGCATAACGCAGTGAATTTTCAATCGGTACACCGCCGTCATCCGATGAAGCAAAAATAAAAGTCGGAGGAGTTTTATCGGTTACATATTTATCGACCGATTCGACCGGCTTGGCAAGGATCGGACTTGTGGATTCAAGGATACACGGGTATCCGAGAATACAGGCGTTCGGCTTTTCAATTGACATTGTTGAAAGCGCAGCGGCAAGATGTCCGCCCGCAGAAAGTCCTATAACGGCAATCTTATCAGGATCTGTGTGAAATCTGTCACAGTTATTTCTGATAAATTTCATTGCCGCTTCGGCATCGTTTAGCGGAGTTGGGAAAGCCGCTTTATCATTAAGAGAGTATCTCAATACAAAGGCGTTGAAACCCTTTGAAAGATAAAAAAGAGCGATAGGCTCCGCTTCACGATCCGAACAAAACTTGTATGATCCGCCCGGAATAACAAGCACGGCGGGCTTTATCTTCATGTTCGGCATTTCCGGGGAAATATCGGAAATATATGCCGTGAGCGTAACATCGGGGTCATCCGTCAAATTAATTCTTTCCGTAAACATACTTACTCCTCAAAATCGTTTATATCCGCATAAGAGCGGAAAACGTAACCGCTCTCTTCAAGAGTCTTAATATCGTCAAGCAGTATTCCCAAGCCGTTTGCAACGCAGAACTCCGGAATGTCCGCACATTTCACATTGAAGCTGAATTTACTCTGAAAGAATTCATCAATACCCCTGATTTTTGCACCGCCGCCCGTTACGATCATTCCGTTTCTCGTAATATCGGCAACAAGCTCCGGCTGAGTCTGCGACAAAAGAAGCTTAATGTAATCAACGATTTTTTCAAGATGCTCTCTTATGCAAAGAAAGACATCCGTTGAAGTAAGCTCAATGCTCTTCGGCAGTTTTGTTATATAATCCTTACCGACAGCACGAACCGCAAGTTCGGCGTCAAGAAATTTAGCGGCGCCTACCTGCTTTTTTGCATTTTCGGCAGTAACCGTACCGATGATCGTATCTCTTTCGCGCCGCGCAAATCTGCAAATATCCTCGTCAAATGTTCCGCCGGCAATATCAACGGAAACCGATCCGGCAATACAGCCGCGCGTTACGACCGCAATATCTGTCGTTCCCCCGCCGATATCTACGATCAGAATACCTGAGGCTTCTTTTATGCTCACCCCTGCTCCGAGTGCCGCGGCAAGCGGCTCTTCGATAACGCAGGCTCGCGCTGCTCCTGCCGAAATCAGCAGATCGGTAACTGTTTTTTTGTCTATCTCGCTTGTTTCGGACGGTACGCAGGCTATAATACTCGGCTTGAGAATACGATTTCTGCAGATTTTCTGTATGTAAAAACATATCATCTGTTCAAGCGCTTCAAAATCATATATGTTTCCGTTTCTTATCGGCCGAACGGCACAAAGATAGTCGGGCGTTTTGCCGAGCATTTTGTATGCTTCATTGCCGTACGCCTTAACCTTATCCTCAAAGCAATCGTACACAACAACGGAGGGTTCGTTGATTCTTATACCCCTGCCGTCAACATTGGCAACGATTGACGTTGTACCGAGATCGAAGCCGATTTTTGTTCCGAGCATAACCGACGCCCTCCTTTCAAATTAATTTAAAATCCGCGCGACGAACCTCCGCCGCCGAAGGATCCTCCACCTCCGGAAAAGCCGCCGCCACCGCTGCTTCCTCCGGAGAAACCTCCGAATCCGCCGCCGTGGGGAAAATCGGTATCGTTATATCCCGATCTTCCGTTGCGTCTTATAAAAGAAAAATAGATAACCAAAATTACAACGATTGTAATTATACTGTATCCGACTATTTTCTCAAGCAGTGTCGGCTCCAGATCCTCGTCATACTCTTCAATTGAGGTATATCCCTCGCTCGTTTCGAGTCCTTTTTCAATGGAAACCTCATTGATAAGAGAATTATAAATGGAAGCTAAGCCCTTTGAAAAATCATCTTCCTTAAAGCTCGGCACACCGTAAATATCAAGGATCCTGCCGGTTTTGCTGTCGGGCAATGCACCCTCCAAGCCGTAACCGACTTCAATTCGCACCTGCCTGTCGTCAACAGAAAGAAGCAGAAGCACGCCATCGTTCTCATCCTTTGATCCGATTCCCCAAGAGCGTGCAAGCTCAAGAGAATAATCCTCCAAATCCTCACCGTCAAGACTTTTTACGGTTACAACAACTACCTGCGCTCCGCACGCCTTGTAAAGAGCTTCGCCCTGCTGCTGCATCTTTTTTTCGTCGGCATTTGAAATCACATTTGCGAAGTCGTTAACAAAAAAATCCGTTGTCGGTTTCGGAAGTGCCGCAGCCGAAGCAGTTGTAATCAGAAGAAAAACAACAGTAAAAACGGAAGCGATAACCGAAAGTATCTTTTTCATATTTTAAAACTCCACATTCGGAACTGTCTGTGAATTATCGTCAGCTTTAAAGAAATCCGCTTTTTCAAAGCCGAATATACCTGCAAGAATGTTTTTCGGGAAAGATCTGATCATTGTGTTATAGCTCTGAACAGCCTCGTTATAATCCTTGCGTGCAACGGCAATTCTGTTTTCCGTGCCGGCAAGCTCATCCTGAAGCGCGATATAATTTGAATTTGCTTTCAGTTCGGGATATGCTTCGGTAACAGCATTTACCCAAACGGAGATTGCCTTATCGAGTTCATCGTTTGCCTGAGAAAGGCTTGCGGCATCGCTTGCTTTTCCAACTTTGGCCCTTGCCTCGGTTACGGAAGTGAGTGTACTTTGCTCATACTTTGAATATCCCTTTACGGTTGAAACAAAGTTGGGAATAAGATCCGCTCTGCGCTGAAGCTGAGTTTGAATATCTGCCTGCTTTGTTTCAACATTCGTCTGTGCCTTAACAAGAGAGTTATATCCGCCTGCAAAAATTCCGATAATTACAACAATAACTGCCGCAACGGCAATCAAAACTTTTACTCCGTTTTTCATAAAGAACACCTCTTTAATGTTTTGTTTCCTTTATTTTACTATTTTTTAAAGCAGCAGTCAAGCATATTACACTTTTAACATCATTAAGGTACAACATTTTTCCGCATTCGCAGAGTGTTGCTCCCGAAGTTTTGACATCGTCAATCAATAAAACGGTTTTGCCCGTAAGGTCGTATGACTTGTTTACATCAAACACGCCTATCAGGTTACCTGTTCTTTCAAGTCCTGTGCAGTCGTGCTGACAGTCTGTGTCATACAGCTTAAAAAGCATCTCATCGGCAAAAGGAATGCCGCAGATTTTTGAAATCTCAATAGCGAGCAAACGGCTTTGATTAAAGCCGCGCCTGCGCTCTTTTCTGCGGTACATCGGTATATAGGTAACATAGTCAAAGTCGGTATTGGCAAGCCTTTCTTTCAACGCCTTTGCCATCAGCCTCGCAAGCGGCTTTGCGATTCTTCTTTCGTCCTTGAATTTGAAGCGATGAATACAGTCTTTAACTTTATTCTCATAATACATTGCCGAAACAATGCCGTCATAATACACTGTCTTTTTCTTGTTGCAAACGCAATCCTCTTTGGCTGCTCCGCAGTGTAAACAAATGTCGCCTTTAATAAACTCAACAGAACCCTCGCATTCGGCGCAATAGCTTTCAAAGGGATCAATCGGCTCGTTGCAGAAAATACAGCGGTTCGGAAAGAACATCGAAGAAACAAAGGTACAAAAATCCATAAATGATTTATTCATCTTCATCCTCCGATTCGGTGAGGAAGTGTTTAAGCGCAGTATAGCGCTTTGTCCTGCTGTTGTTTGCCGTCATGTTATACACAACGTCGGCAGAGCCGATAAGAACCATTATGTTTTTTGCTCTCGTAACAGCGGTATAAAGCAAATTTCTGTAGCAAAGATTCGGAATAACGTTGAATACGGGCATCACGACTGCTTTAAACTCATTACCCTGACTCTTGTGAACGGTTATTGCATAAGCGTGTTCAATTTCATTAGCGTTCTCAAATGAATAAACGGCAATCCTGTCTTCGAAATTAACCGAGAAAGCAGACGAAATATTATCAATCTTTTCAATAATACCGATATCTCCGTTAAAAATTCCGTTGCCCTCGTCACTGCCCTTTGTCCAGAGAATATCGTAGTTATTTTTTATCTGCATAACCTTATCGCCCTCGCGGAGTATTTTTCCGGCAAGGGAAACTTCTCTTTTGGATTTTGACGGCGGATTTAAAACGGCCTGCAGAACCTTATTGATATTTACGCTGCCGCACTCGCCTTTTCTTGACGGGCAAAGAACCTGAATGTCATTAAACGGATCGAAACCGTATGCGTCGGGCAGTCTTTTCGAGCAAAGCTCCGCTATCGTTGCGACAACGGAATTTGAGTTGTTTCTTTTCATGAAAAAGAAATCGTTGTCCTTCGTTTCGAGGTCGGGCATTTTTCCGGCAACAATGTCGTGTGCGTTTGTAACGATTCTGCTTTTCATCGCCTGCCTGAAAACCTTTTTCAATTCTACAACAGGCAGTGTTTCAGACTTAATAAGATCATGCAAAACATTTCCGGCACCAACGGCAGGAAGCTGGTCGGAGTCGCCGACCATTACAAGGCGGCAGCCGAGAGGCAGCGCATTCAAAAGGCTTGAGAATAGGCTTATATCAACCATCGAAAGCTCGTCCACTATTACAGCGTCGGCTTTTAAGGGATCCTGCATATTGTGTTTAAAGTGAGGGTTATCGTTTTTGTCCCACTCAACCTCAAGCAGTCGGTGAATTGTCTTAGCTTCACGGCCCGTAATTTCACTCATTCTTTTGGCAGCCCGTCCTGTCGGAGCGGTCAGAACAACGTCAAGTCCGTCACTTTCAAAAAGTCTGAGGATACCGTTCAGTGTCGTTGTTTTACCTGTTCCGGGTCCTCCCGTTAAAATAAGTATGCCTTTTTCGACAGCTTTTATAATAGCTTCTTTTTGCTTCTCATCATATACTATACATTCATCGCGTTCAATATTCTCAATATCCTGCAAAAGGGTCGGTCTGCCGGCAGGCGGAAATCTTAGGAAAACCTTTATTCTTTCCGCGGCGGAAAATTCATCGGAATAAATTTTAAACAGAGCAATAAATTCCTTGCCGTTCATCTCAAATTTTTCGAGCTTATGCTCGTCCAGAAGATTGTCAATTGCAATTTCAATATCATCGGCTGCGGCATTCAAAAGTCCGCAGGACGGCGCGATTAATTTTTCGCGGGGAAGACAGGTATGTCCGTTTCTGATATTATGCCTGATGACGTGCATTACGCCTGCCTGAATACGGAACTGAGGATCGGGCGTAACCTCCAGAGCCTCCGATATCTGTTCCGCTCTCTCGAAGCCGATACCTATACCCTCGCCGCATAGAACATATGGATTTATCCTGACAACATCAATGGAATTTGCGCCGAAAAGTCGGTAAACCTTTAAGCATTCAGACGCTGTCATTCCCAATTTTTCAAGAGCAATCATCACCTGACGGACTGAAAACTGCTCGTTAAATTCCTTGCAGATTTTTTCCGCCTTTGAAAGAGAAATTCCGTTGATCATTGCAAGGCTTTTCGGATGCTTTTCAAGTACTTCAAAGGCTTCATCGCCGAATCTTTCGATAATTTTCTGTGCCGTTTTAGGTCCGATTCCCTTAACTGCACCTGACGCAAGATAGCGGTAGAGATCCGCCGCAGTAGACGGCAGCGAGCGCTCGCAAAGCTCCGCCTTAAACTGTCTTCCGAAGGTCTGGTGAACGTTCCATGTTCCGCGCAGTTTCAGATCCTCGCCGACATTAATCTCAGGCAGAACGCCGACAACGGTAACGTATTCGTCATCGGTGGACAGCTCAAGAACCGTAAACCCGCTTTCGGGCTTACGGAAAACAAGTTCTTCAACAAATCCGTGGATCTCTTCAAGGTTTTCTTTCATGTTCTTCCTCGCTGTCGCTTTCTGCATCATCAATTTTTATGTATGATCTCATTTCGTCTATTATCATATCAACAATGATTTTTTCATCATCGTTAAGCTCGCTTTTGTCAAATTCAACCGTGTCAAAAATCAGATCGCCGAATATCAGCTTTTTAAAAAATGTACCGTAGACGAGGGCCTCGGTATCTCCCCTTTTTGAGCCGCTCGGAATCTTAACAATATGTCGGCTGTTTCCTTTCGGTCTGTAAACATAAAGCATTATAAAATATAATATGCAAACAAAACCGATAAAGCTCAGCGCGGCAACTATTCCGCAAACAAAAGCGTTTTGCATAAAATCACCTCACTGATATATTATTCAGTGAGGGGCGAAATGTTAAATGATTAAAATATCATACAAGCAGGTCTGTAAGCCGAGTTCTGTCATTTAAGGCAATTATCTATCCAGGCTGCGAATTGCTCCGCAGCTCAAGCCACCTTTCGATATAATAAGCCGAGCAAGCCTAATCATTCGGTGTTGCCCCGAATAGGGTTTACAGGATCGCAATGTTTCCACGCGATCGGTGAGCTCTTACCTCGCCTTTCCACCCTTACCGCAA
>DNGF01000019.1:392-3048 GCA_003486665.1 Oscillospiraceae bacterium | reverse complement strand
ACCCTCGGCGGCCGTTAGCCGTTATTCCGCTCTATGGGGCTCGGACTTTCCTCATGCAAAAGCATACAACTGCCCAACCTGCTTGTATTACTCTATTATTTTAATGTAAAATGTAATAAAAGTCAATTAAATAAGTCATATATTTTTGCAAACTCTTGTAAAAAACAAAAAGATATAGTAAAATATTGCATTAGAAGGTGAAAAAATGAGCGATATTTATTTCAGGAATTACAAAAGAAAAGACGATACGGGAGAAATTCCGATCACACAATCCGAAAAAGAATTTCAGGACAGACTGAATCAGCAGAAATATGATGAAATAATTCATAATCAGGAAAGGCTCGGAACATTTGAGGGATATCAAAACGGCGAACGACCTCAAAGGCAAAGCCCGGAACGCCCCTCGGCTCCGAAAAAGGCGAAGAAGAAAAAGAAGAAGGGCTGCGGATGCGGCTGCGGAACCCTGCTGATAATTTTCCTGCTTATCATTGCAATTATTCCTGTCGGCAGCGTCGGATATGTATATTCACTCTGTTCGAAAACCAATTATATAGAACGCACAGAGGTCAATTATGTTGAAAATCCCGACTATTACAATGTTCTTCTTATCGGATGCGATAAATCCGACGGAACATCGCAGCGTTCGGACTCAATGATCCTTGTAACGATTGACAAGGTTCATCAAAAGATCAAGTTTACATCCTTTATGAGAGATCTTTGGGTTACGATCCCCGGCTACGGTGACGGAAGATTAAATGCCGCCTATTCTTACGGAGGCGCCGAGCTATTGCTGAAAACCATCTATGAAAACTTCGGCGAAGAGATCAACGACTACGTCATGGTTGATTTTGATATGTTCAAAAAGCTTATTGACGGACTCGGCGGCGTAACCGTTGACATAACGGAAGACGAAGCAGACTACATTAACGAAACAAGCCACGCAAAGGTTCATTCGGGAGAAAACGTTTTAAACGGCGACTACGCGCTTATATATTGCAGAATCAGATATCTTGATTCCGATTTTAACAGAACAAAGCGCCAGCGTAAGGTAATGAACTCGATACTCAAAAAAATGGTTTCTCAGAATCCTCTCACAACGATTTCCGCGCTGAGCGATATTCTTCCGTTGATTACTACAGATATAAGTCCCACAAAGATGACGATAAAGGCTTTCGGAGCAATCGGCTTTTTGAAATACGGTAACGACCAGTTCAGACTCCCGACCGATGATGGCTATTCAAGAGAAATGATTGACGGCCAGGACGTTCTTGTTCCCGATCTTGAAGAAAGCAGAGATGCCCTCTACAAGTTTATTTATGAATCATAAGCAACAAAGCAGCGACAGAAATGCCGCTGCTTAACTTATTGTCATTTAAAAAAGAAATCCGACAGAAATTCTGCCGGATCTTTTTATCAGTTGTTAATACGGTCAAAGATATTGAATCTGTTACCGTTATCGTCGCCGTCACCGTTGTCACCGGGATCTTCAGGTGTTTCCGGTTCATCATGCGGAGCCTCCGTTTCAGGCTCATCGGGAGCCGCCGTCGGTTCTTCCTCTGTTACAGGCTCTGTATTGGGAGTATCAGGCTCATCATAGTTGTTATCATTATTGCTTGAATTATCTCCTGACGATGAATTATCGGAGCTGCCGTCGGTTGTTGTATCACGTCTGTTCGATACGGAGTCGAGCGGACTTACTCTGTCCTCGGAAAGGACGATGTTTGTCTTACCGTAGAGAATCTGCTGAAGCCTTTGAGCGCAGAGCGGATAGTCAACCGTCCATGCCCATGTGGAGGGATTCATCATTCCGCCGATTCTTTCAACATAATCCTCGTTCGGCATGATATATTCCTTAATTTCAAAATCCATCCAGTTGTGCGAATATGCAGTTGCGATAAGAGAAAGCACCTCAGACTGCTTATATCCGGTTCTGAGATAATCGGTCGCCTGCTTATACGCATTTACAAGCTGTCCGTTTGAAGCTTTCCTTGCCTTGTCGATCAAGGACTTGATAACGGAGCGCTGTCTTCTTGTACGGCTGAGATCACTGTCATCATCGCAGTAACGGATTCGGCTATAGATAAGAGCCTGCTTGCCGTTCAATGTAGCCGTTCCGTACGGGAAATCCTTCTGTGAGGATGTTCTTCTGATATAGTCCGCTTCATAGTCCTGAACGTCAACCGTAACGCCGCCGATAGCATCAATAACTTTCGGGAAGGACTTAAAATCAACAGCCACATACTGATCTATCTTTATTTTATAGTTGTTTTCAAGCGTCTGAAGAAGTGTTTTCGGTCCGCCGTGGTATGCGGCATTTATCTTTCCGTACTCATCGTAATAAGTTCCGTCTTCCTTTGGCATTCTGATATATGTCCAGCTGTCACGGAGGAAAGAAACCATTGTGATTCTCTCGTTTTTCTTATCAATGGAAATAAGAATCTGTGAGTCGCAAAGATTGAATTCACTGTCAACGCCGCAAAGAAGAACATTAATTACGTTCTTGTTAGACATCTTGTCGCCGCCGTTGTTAGCCCACTGATAGAGAAAAGCATTAAGCGAATCTGCGTCAATATCGCCCATAACCTTGAACTGGGTGTTATCGTCAACAAGATAATTCTTGTCAATCTTGTTATAGTCGATACCGTCGTCGCCGTAG
>DNGF01000019.1:0-332 GCA_003486665.1 Oscillospiraceae bacterium | reverse complement strand
TGCCGAGAAGAAGCACAATAACCAGACAAAGCGCAATGATTTTTGTGTTTTTATGCTTATTCTTTGTGAAAAAGTTTTCTTTCTTTTCAGTGCCGTCATCAGGCTCTTCTTCAATCTCTTCCGAGGCTTCATCGTAGGAACTGACGTCTTCAAAAGCATCCTTTTTTTCAATTTTTGGAACGGGAACTACCTGTGTTTCCTCGTCATCGGAAAGATAATGATTATACTTCTTGTTGAATTCATCCATGTTTTCCAAAGTGTCTTTTCTATCTTTGTTATCCATAAAATCAACTCCATTTAAACGAATCCGAAGGTTACATTATATAACTTCG
>DNGF01000003.1:1574-3921 GCA_003486665.1 Oscillospiraceae bacterium | reverse complement strand
CCCTTGCAACAAGGGGAGGCTGAAATGTTAAAACAACAGGACCGCGCAACCGTGAAAGGCTGTTCGGTCCTGCGTTTTATTTATCAAGCTTTTGTGTTATAAGATCGGTTGCGGTTCTGATCAACGCTATCATTCCGAAAAGTATTGCGGCAGGGACGGTTAGTATGCCTATTGCGGCAAGTCCGCCGAAGAATACAAGCTTTGAAAAAATGTGTTTCAGCTTTTTCATTTTGCATATTCCGAGGTCATTTCAACCGTGCCGGTAAAGCCGCAGTAACAGATAGTTACATAATTTCCGCCGCCGTCAAAATTGAATGTCTGTTCAAAATTTCCGTCCTCGTCAACGGAGTATTCCTTAACATCTGAACCCGTTCTGACTTTGACAGATACGGCTCCGCTCTCGGTAAGGATTTTTGCTTTAAGCTTGATTTTTCTGTCCTTAACCGATGCACCGCCGAAAACAACGTCACGTCCGTTTTCGGAAATACAGCTTGAAGAATAAGCACCGATATATGTGTCCTTATCAACAAAGCTTCTCTTTCCGATAAGCTTTTTATCTGAGGTGATCTGAGTCAGACTTATTATATGAATTGCTCCGTCAAAGTCGTTGACAATCTGTTCCGCAGAGGGCTTGCGCTTTATTTCAACAAAGGTGAGAAGAAGGACGGCAACAACAAATATTGCAAAAACCTTTTTCATCACTCAGTCCTCCTTTGCGCCGCTTACGATTTTATAATAGGCGTTAGAGGTGATCTTGTAAACGATCATGTAGAACAGCGTGAATGCCGCGAAGCTGATCAAAATTGTCATAATAAAAAGATTAAGGTTTGTCAGATTGAATATAAGCAGAAGCTTTTTGATTATCGGCGCGGCAAACGCAAGGTGCATTCCTGCAAAGATGAGGGGGAGGAAGAATACTGTCAAGAGCTGTGAATTGATACTCTTTCTGATCTCCTTCTTCGTCATGCCGACCTTTTGCATAATCTCAAATCTCGACTGATCCTCGTAGCCCTCGGAAATCTGCTTGTAGTAGATGATGAGTACAGCGGCGAAGATGAACACGATACTGAGAATGATTCCGAGTCCGAAAAGTCCGCCGTAAAGCGCATAGAAATCCATTCGGTCCTGCTCTCTGCTCTCTATTTCTGTAGCAAGGCGGCCGTCTGCGTTTTTATAAGTTAAACCTGACGAGAGA
Organism: Oscillospiraceae bacterium; assembly: GCA_003486665.1. Lineage (GTDB taxonomy): Bacteria > Bacillota > Clostridia > Oscillospirales > Acutalibacteraceae > CAG-488. The sequence goes on along the minus strand of DNGF01000003.1, from coordinate 2,726 downwards.
TACTCATAGATATCTTTTGTAACTGCGATCTGCTCATCCTCCGAAAGACCTGTATCAAAGCCGTAACTCCAGTTGAAATTGACAACCGGCTCGGAGTCGTTTTTGCGTGTTGTATCGGTCATGCCCTGCGTTGCCTCGTCAAGGTCATTTACGAAAACTGCCATTGTCGGAACGATCGTCATAGCTGCATCGGACTGGCTGATGAAATGATCAAGATATCTGACGATTTTAAAGCTCGGACCTCCGTTGAAGGAAAGCTTGTCGCCTTGGAAGTTTGAATCCTTTCTGAAAAGGTAGATCATTGCTTCACCGTCTTTGAGATGGTAGTCCGTTCCCATAATCTTGTTGTAATCATCGATGGAAATAAAGTTGAACTGAAATACTTTGTTGTAATCAACAGCGCCGCTGTATACGTTTCTTACATCTGTTTCAACATTTCCGTCAGTTACCATGCCGGCGAGCGTACCTGCAAGATATGTGAGAGAATTGTGAACGTTTGCGTTGTGCTTCTTTGCAATTTCGTCCATCTCCGAACGGATTCTGTCGATTTGTCCGTCCTTGTAAATCTGAGTATCAAGAGTTGTAAAGCTTATATTGATCTCTCTGGGATAACGGCTCGCAAGAGCGTCCTCCTCGCCGAAATAAAGGCTTGTCGTTGATGAAATCATAACGAGAACCATTGTAGCAAGAATACAGATTGAAGCAAGACCTGCGCCGTTACGCTTCATTCTGTAAACCATTGATGAAACGGAAACAAAGTGATTTGACTTATAGTAATACTTCTTGTTTTTCTGCAAAAGTCGGCAGAAAAGAACCGAGCCGGCTATCATGATAAGGTAAGTTCCGATGATAACCATAATAACGGCTACAAAGAAAAGCATCATTGCCTGAAGCGGCTCCTTGATGCCGAGGGCAAGATAGTAAGCTCCGCCGAGGAGAAGAACTCCGAGAATACCGAGAATCCAGTTGCCCTTGGGCGGCTTTTCACCTGTCTGCTCACTCTTTACAAGCGAAATTGCGCTTGAGAATTTGACCTGACGAAGTGAATTGAAGAAAAGGAGAATGTTAATTACCGTAAAAACGGCTGCACAAAGTCCGAGTCCCTGAGGGCAGATCGAAAGATTAAACGTTACATCGCACTTGAGAAGCCTC
>DNGF01000003.1:0-1533 GCA_003486665.1 Oscillospiraceae bacterium | reverse complement strand
AAAGGCGATACCTGCCGCAAGACCGATAACGAGGGAGATAACTGTGATTATGAGCGTTTCCCAGAAAAGAATCTTGCTCAGATTGTGTTTATCCATTCCGAGAATGTTGTAAAGTCCGAATTCTTTCTTTCTTCTTTTGATAAGAAACGAGTTTGTGTAGAAAAGAAAGATGCAGGAAAAGATTGCGATTACCCATGAGCCGAGTCCGAGAATGTCCGCGGCTGTGGAGCTTTTAACTGCGTCCCTGATGTTCTGTGAAAACTGTAAAAACAGGATGATGTAATACATCATTACCATGCCCACCGAGGTAAGAATATAGGGCAGGTACATTTTTTTGTTCTTGCGAATGCCGTCAAAGGCAAGCTTGGGGTAAAATCCTTTTTTCATTATTTTTCACCGCCTGTCGCAAGAAGAGTAAGGGTATCCGATATCTTCTGATAAAGCTGCTGGTCGGTATCCTTGCCTCTGTAAATCTGATGGAATACCTCGCCGTCCTTGATGAAAAGAACTCTGTTGGCTGAGCTTGCCGCCTTGACCGAGTGAGTAACCATAACGATGGTCTGACCGGCATTGTTAATTTCCGAGAAAAGGCGGAGCAATTCGTCCGTTGCCTTTGAATCGAGCGCACCTGTCGGCTCATCGGCAAGGATAAGCTTCGGGTCGGTGATTATCGCGCGGGCAACAGCGGCTCTCTGCTTCTGACCGCCGGAAACCTCGTAGGGATATTTCTTGAGAAGCGACTGAATTCCGAGTCTTTTGGCAACCGTTTCAAGCTTGCCGCTCATTTCCTTATAATTCTTGCCTGCGAGAACGAGGGGAAGATATATGTTGTCCTCAAGCGTGAACGTGTCAAGCAGGTTGAAGTCCTGAAAAACAAAGCCGAGATTATCGCGGCGGAATGCCGCAACGTCCTTTTCCTTTATCTTGGAAAGATCCTTGCCGTCAAGAATAACGCTGCCGTTTGTCGGCTTGTCGAGTGCGGCAAGAATGTTAAGAAGTGTTGTTTTACCCGAACCGGATTCACCCATGACGGCGACATATTCGCCCTCCTTAACGGTGAAGTTTACGTTCCTGAGCGCTTCGACCTTATTGCCGCCGAAGCGTGTTGAATAGATTTTTTTAAGTCCTCTGACTTCCAGAATACTCATTGTTTTGACCTCCAATCAAATTTTCTGACGTTAGTATATCAGAAATAAGGAACGTATCTCCATAGAATTGTCTTACAAAACGGCGCTCAAATCTTACAGTTTTGTAAGAAGTGGAGTTTTGGGGGGTGGTGCTGCTATTTTTCTTGCCGACACTGTGGGGAAGGTGGCTTCGTCGGTTTGCGCTGAAGTCGGAGGGAGTTTAAGTCTGATAGAAATTTACTCCCTCAGTCACGACACAAGGTCGTGCCAGCTCCCCCGGAGGAGGAGCCCACGCTCAAAACAAATTTCATCAACCTTTTGACAAAACCCCTCAGTCACGGACCAGCCGTGACAGCTCCCCTACAGGGGCGCCAAGATAGGTTTCTGCTGAGTTTAAAATATAATC